>NZ_SOHB01000050.1:0-43119 GCF_004403055.1 Cryobacterium sp. TMT1-19 | reverse complement strand
TGAAGTCGAGTGCGTCCGATCCTTGAGAACTCAACAGCGTGCACAATGTCAAATGCCAAAAACCTCGGCCGTAGGGCTCCTTTCTAGGGGGTACCGCGGAAGAGATTCCTTTGGAAAACATTTAAACAACAAAGCAAGTCAGTAATGATTTGTTCTGTCAGTTTCAAACTTGCAGATTGTTCGCCTATTCCGGTGGCTTTCTGCACTAGATGTGCCGGTCACTTCGGTGGCCGTGCAGTCAAACATTTACGGAGAGTTTGATCCTGGCTCAGGACGAACGCTGGCGGCGTGCTTAACACATGCAAGTCGAACGGTGATGAGGAGCTTGCTCTTTTGATCAGTGGCGAACGGGTGAGTAACACGTGAGCAATCTGCCCTTGACTCTGGGATAAGCGTTGGAAACGACGTCTAATACCGGATACGACCTTGGAAGGCATCTTCTGGGGTGGAAAGAATTTTGGTCAAGGATGAGCTCGCGGCCTATCAGCTAGTTGGTGAGGTAATGGCTCACCAAGGCGACGACGGGTAGCCGGCCTGAGAGGGTGACCGGCCACACTGGGACTGAGACACGGCCCAGACTCCTACGGGAGGCAGCAGTGGGGAATATTGCACAATGGGCGAAAGCCTGATGCAGCAACGCCGCGTGAGGGACGACGGCCTTCGGGTTGTAAACCTCTTTTAGTAGGGAAGAAGCGTTAAAGTGACGGTACCTGCAGAAAAAGCACCGGCTAACTACGTGCCAGCAGCCGCGGTAATACGTAGGGTGCAAGCGTTGTCCGGAATTATTGGGCGTAAAGAGCTCGTAGGCGGTTTGTCGCGTCTGCTGTGAAAACCCGAGGCTCAACCTCGGGCCTGCAGTGGGTACGGGCAGACTAGAGTGCGGTAGGGGAGATTGGAATTCCTGGTGTAGCGGTGGAATGCGCAGATATCAGGAGGAACACCAATGGCGAAGGCAGATCTCTGGGCCGTAACTGACGCTGAGGAGCGAAAGCATGGGGAGCGAACAGGATTAGATACCCTGGTAGTCCATGCCGTAAACGTTGGGAACTAGATGTGGGGACCATTCCACGGTCTCCGTGTCGCAGCTAACGCATTAAGTTCCCCGCCTGGGGAGTACGGCCGCAAGGCTAAAACTCAAAGGAATTGACGGGGGCCCGCACAAGCGGCGGAGCATGCGGATTAATTCGATGCAACGCGAAGAACCTTACCAAGGCTTGACATATAGAGGAAACGGTTGGAAACAGTCGCCCCGCAAGGTCTCTATACAGGTGGTGCATGGTTGTCGTCAGCTCGTGTCGTGAGATGTTGGGTTAAGTCCCGCAACGAGCGCAACCCTCGTCCTATGTTGCCAGCACGTAATGGTGGGAACTCATGGGATACTGCCGGGGTCAACTCGGAGGAAGGTGGGGATGACGTCAAATCATCATGCCCCTTATGTCTTGGGCTTCACGCATGCTACAATGGCCGGTACAAAGGGCTGCAATACCGCAAGGTGGAGCGAATCCCAAAAAGCCGGTCTCAGTTCGGATTGAGGTCTGCAACTCGACCTCATGAAGTCGGAGTCGCTAGTAATCGCAGATCAGCAACGCTGCGGTGAATACGTTCCCGGGCCTTGTACACACCGCCCGTCAAGTCATGAAAGTCGGTAACACCCGAAGCCAGTGGCCTAACCCGCAAGGGGAGGAGCTGTCGAAGGTGGGATCGGTGATTAGGACTAAGTCGTAACAAGGTAGCCGTACCGGAAGGTGCGGCTGGATCACCTCCTTTCTAAGGAGCACAGCAGTGCCGTCTGTCTACAGCGGAGTAACACTGCCAAGCCATTTCGGGAGCACATGTTTCCCGGTGGCGCTCATGGGTGGAACATTGACATTGATGCGCAGAGTTCACTTTTGAATCCAGTACGCCTGGTGTTGCTTGCAACGCCTCGTTGGAGCGGTTTGGTTGTGGATGACGCGCATATGCACGCTGTTGGGTCCTGAGGGACCGGAACGACTGGGGCTTCGGCTTGGGTTGGACTGTTCCTCTGGACCTTTTCCTGTCTCCATCAATCGGTGGCAGGTGAGGGTACCGCCCGTACTTTGAGAACTACACAGTGGACGCGAGCATCTTATATTTGACAGTCTTCGGACTGCGAATTACAAAGATCAACACACTTTTTGAGTGTGTGATCATTGGTCAATTTCGGTCGCGAATTTATTCGCGGCACTTAATCGATTCAAACTCATGTGATGATCAAATTTCTAAGAGCAAACGGTGAATGCCTTGGCATGTAGAGCCGAAGAAGGACGTAGTAATCTGCGATAAGCCTCGGGGAGTTGATAAACGAACTGTGATCCGAGGATTTCCGAATGGGGAAACCCCGCCAGGCCCTTTGGGTGACCTGGTGACTCCCGCCTGAATATATAGGGCGGGTAGAGGGAACGTGGGGAAGTGAAACATCTCAGTACCCACAGGAAGAGAAAACAATAGTGATTCCGTTAGTAGTGGCGAGCGAAACCGGATGAGGCTAAACCGATCATGTGTGATAGCCGGCAGGCGTTGCATGGTCGGGGTTGCGGGACTTTTCTGCTGCTTCTGCCGAACAGTGAGGGTTAGAGCGTTGTATAGACGAACAGGATTGAAAGCCTGGTCATAGAGGGTGCGAACCCCGTAGTCGAAATGCAGTTATCGCCCGAAGAGTATCCCAAGTAGCACGGGGCCCGAGAAATCCCGTGTGAATCCGTCAGGACCACCTGATAAGCCTAAATACTCCTACATGACCGATAGTGAACAAGTACCGTGAGGGAAAGGTGAAAAGTACCCCGGGAGGGGAGTGAAATAGTACCTGAAACCGTTTGCTTACAAACCGTTGGAGCCAGGCTGTGCCATTCGTGGTGCGGATTTCTGGTGACAGCGTGCCTTTTGAAGAATGAGCCTGCGAGTTAGTGATATGTGGCGAGCTTAACCCGAGAGGGGAATGCGTAGCGAAAGCGAGTCTGAATAGGGCGATTCAGTCGCATGTCCTAGACCCGAAGCGAAGTGATCTATCCATGGCCAGGTTGAAGCGACGGTAAGACGTCGTGGAGGACCGAACCCACTTCAGTTGAAAATGGAGGGGATGAGCTGTGGATAGGGGTGAAAGGCCAATCAAACTTCGTGATAGCTGGTTCTCTCCGAAATGCATTTAGGTGCAGCGTTGCGTGTTTCTTGCCGGAGGTAGAGCTACTGGATGGCCGATGGGGCCTAAAAGCTTACTGACGTCAGCCAAACTCCGAATGCCGGTAAGTGAGAGCGCAGCAGTGAGACGGTGGGGGATAAGCTTCATCGTCGAGAGGGAAACAACCCAGACCACCAACTAAGGTCCCAAAGCGCGTGCTAAGTGGGAAAGGATGTGGAGTTGCACAGACAACCAGGAGGTTGGCTTAGAAGCAGCCACCCTTGAAAGAGTGCGTAATAGCTCACTGGTCAAGTGATTCCGCGCCGACAATGTAACGGGGCTCAAGCACGCCACCGAAGTTGTGGCATTGATATTTTTGGTAAGCCGCACCCTTGTGGTGTTGGTTCAGCCGTGTTGATGGGTAGGAGAGCGTCGTGTGGCCAGCGAAGCGGCGGTGTAAACCAGCCGTGGAGGCTACACGAGTGAGAATGCAGGCATGAGTAGCGAAAGACGGGTGAGAAACCCGTCCTCCGAAAGATCAAGGTTTCCAGGGCCAGGCTAATCCGCCCTGGGTAAGTCGGGACCTAAGGCGAGGCCGACAGGCGTAGTCGATGGACAACGGGTTTATATTCCCGTACTGGCGAAAAACCGCCCAAACTAATCCAGTAATGCTAAGCATCTGAATCCTCTAGATGGATCCCTTCGGGGTGAAGCGTGGGGCCTAGCGTGCGACCCTATGCTGGTGCGGTTAGCGTATTAACAGGTGTGACGCAGGAAGGTAGCTGAGCCGGGCGATGGTTGTCCCGGTCTAAGGATGTAGGCCGAGAGATAGGCAAATCCGTCTCTCATGAAGGTTGAGACCCGATGGGTAGTCCTCACGGACGAAATCAGTGATCCTATGCTGCCAAGAAAAGCATCGACGCGAGGTTTTAGTCACCCGTACCCCAAACCGACTCAGGTGATCAGGTAGAGAATACTAAGGAGATCGAGAGAATCGTGGTTAAGGAACTCGGCAAAATGCCCCCGTAACTTCGGGAGAAGGGGGGCCTGAGGCGTGAAGGGATTTACTCCTGGAGCGTTCGAAGGCCGCAGAGACCAGTGGGAAGCGACTGTTTACTAAAAACACAGGTCCGTGCCAAGTCGCAAGACGATGTATACGGACTGACGCCTGCCCGGTGCTGGAAGGTTAAGAGGAACGGTTAGCCGCAAGGCGAAGCTGAGAATTTAAGCCCCAGTAAACGGCGGTGGTAACTATAACCATCCTAAGGTAGCGAAATTCCTTGTCGGGTAAGTTCCGACCTGCACGAATGGCGTAACGACTTCCCAGCTGTCTCAACCGCGAACTCGGCGAAATTGCATTACGAGTAAAGATGCTCGTTACGCGCAGCAGGACGGAAAGACCCCGTGACCTTTACTACAGCTTGGTATTGGTGTTCGGTGTGGCTTGTGTAGGATAGGTGGGAGACTGTGAAGCTTGGACGCTAGTTCAGGTGGAGTCAACGTTGAAATACCACTCTGGTCATATTGGATATCTAACTTCGAACCGTGATCCGGTTCAGGGACAGTGCCTGGTGGGTAGTTTAACTGGGGCGGTTGCCTCCTAAAAAGTAACGGAGGCGCCCAAAGGTTCCCTCAACCTGGTTGGCAATCAGGTGTCGAGTGTAAGTGCACAAGGGAGCTTGACTGTGAGACTGACAAGTCGAGCAGGGACGAAAGTCGGGACTAGTGATCCGGCAGTGGCTTGTGGAAGCGCTGTCGCTCAACGGATAAAAGGTACCTCGGGGATAACAGGCTGATCTTGCCCAAGAGTCCATATCGACGGCATGGTTTGGCACCTCGATGTCGGCTCGTCGCATCCTGGGGCTGGAGTAGGTCCCAAGGGTTGGGCTGTTCGCCCATTAAAGCGGTACGCGAGCTGGGTTTAGAACGTCGTGAGACAGTTCGGTCCCTATCCGCTGCGCGCGCAGGAAATTTGAGAAGATCTATCCCTAGTACGAGAGGACCGGGATGGACGAACCTCTGGTGTGTCAGTTGTTCCGCCAGGAGCACCGCTGATTAGCTACGTTCGGAACGGATAACCGCTGAAAGCATCTAAGCGGGAAGCCGGCTTCGAGATGAGATTTCCATCCCTTCGGGGGAGAGGCTCGCAGCTAGACTACTGCGTTGATAGGCCGGATGTGGAAGAGGGGACTAAAGACCCTCGGAGCTGACCGGTACTAATAAGCCAATAATTTGATAACACACCAGTTTGAATAAGCTGCAAGCGTCCACTATGTGGTTCTCGATGTACGGTCGAGAACAACGCCCCACGGTGCCTCATAAACACCGAGGGGCTCTATAACTAAAAAATATAGGTTCGATTCATCGAAAGATGTTTCGGCGGCTATAGCGAGAGGGAAACGCCCGGTCACATTCCGAACCCGGAAGCTAAGACTCTCAGCGCCGATGGTACTGCAGGGGGGACCCTGTGGGAGAGTAGGACACCGCCGGACTCAACGTAGCAACACACACAATGGCCACCCTAACGGGTGGCCATTGTGCGTTAACCAGCACCACCAGCACCAGCACCACCACCACCACCACCGCCCCGCCCCGGTGGCCCTCCGACAGCAACAGCCCCGCCCCATCCGTTCACCGCCGCACACGACCCGGCGGTACACCAGCCGAACCCACACAAACCAAGCGCGCACCACCCCCCACCCCGCGGCGCACATCTGGGAGCGGTCGTGGCCAACTCAGGAGATCCAGCCGGGCCGTGCCGGGCATCCGCACCTATGCCGCACTAACCCGCGGCGGCCGTCTACTGCGGGCAACGGATGTCCTGAGTTAGCCACACACACGCGGGCCCTGGTGCGAGGGCGCACACCTGCACCAACGACAGAGGGCCACCCCGCGAGGGGGCCTGCCGTCGTTAAGCGAGGGTGAGTAGGCCCGTTCCGGGAACAGTCATGCGGGGTGCGGGACCGGCGGCTGCTAGTTGATGGGGAGGAGGTTGCCGGCGGAGACGGGCTCGCCGTTGAGGATGTCGAGGGTCCAGCCGGCCTGGTCATGGACGACCACGTTGAGGGAGGCGTTCCTGATCGTGTCGACGGGCTTCTCGAGCGCCTGCATCAGCGTCAGTCGGATCAGCGTTCCGTGGCTGACGACGATGATGCGGGCACCCGGGTGGTTGCGGGCGAGCAGCTGCAGGGCCTCGACTCCGCGGTCGGCGACACTGGCCTCGGTTTCGGCGCCGTGGAAGCCGCCGATTCCGGTGGGGCCGCCGGGGACGCGGAGCGCGTCCAGCTCGGGGCCTGCGCTCAGTCCCTCGGCGGAACCGTAGTTGCGCTCGACGATCCCAGGGATGCGACCGGTGACGGTCAGGCCGAGGCCTCGGGCGATGAGATCGGCCGTCTCGGCTGCGCGGCTGAGCGGTGAGGAGACGATGAAGTCCCACTCCTGTGCGGCCAGGTGGCCGACGGCATCCGCTGCCTGGCCACGCCCGGTGTCATTGAGCGGGATGTCGGAGTGGCCCTGGATACGCAGAGCGGCATTCCAGTCGGTCTGGCCGTGGCGGATCAGGGCGAAGGTAGTTGTGGAACTCACCGTTCTATTCTGCCTCGGGCTGAGGTCGGGAGATGAATCGGGTCTCGACCGGGTCGAACATCGGGCGGATCGACTTTTGGAACAGAGCGCGGTGGCTTAGGTGACCGGGGACGACGCGAAAAGCACGTGCTTGCTCGCCACCAGGTCTGCTGCGTTGTAGATGCGGGCGAGGTCGAGGCCCGCGGCCCGGGCGCCGCGCTCTTCGGGCTCACTCTGCGGGGCCATCCGCCCGAGCATCACGCCGCCGAGGGCGCGCACGGCGCAGGCCGCGATGACGCCTTCCGGGGTACCGCCGATTCCCATCGAGAGGTCGACCGCGGCATCCGTCGATGCGGCGGCGATGGCCGTGGAGACGTCACCCTCGGCCGTGCGGAGCACGCGTGCTCCGGCGCACTCGAGTTCGCGGATGAGTTCGACGTGGCGCGGTTTGTCGAGCACAGCGACGGTGAGCGCGGTCTCGGGGATGCCGCTGGCGAGCGAGAACGCACGGAGGTTGCGGGTGGCGGAGACGTGCAGGTCCAGCACGCCGTGACCGGCTGGGCCTGAGATGAGCTTCTCCATGTAGAAGACACCGGCGGGATCGAACATCGTGCCTCGGGGGGAGATGGCGATCACGCACACCGCCCCGGGCAGGTTCCGGGCGACGAGGGTCGTGCCGTCGAGCGGGTCGACTGCGATGTCGCAGTCCGGTCCGTTCCCCGTGCCGAGCTGCTCCCCGTTGGCAAGCATGGGGGCCTGGTCCTTCTCGCCCTCGCCGATCACGACGGTTCCGCGAAAAGGCGCGGCCAGGAGAACGGCACGCATGGCGGTGACGGCCGCCTGGTCGGCGGCGATCTTGTCGCCGCGACCCACCCAGGGCAGTGTGGCGCGTGCCGCCGCCTCGGTCGACGCGCGCACGGCGGCGACCAGCCCGGCCGGCCAGCCCTCGGCTCCGATCACGGTGGATTCGGCCAGGGGAGCGAACGGGCGGTGCTGCGGCATGGGCTACCTCTTGCTGGGACGGCGGTCTCGTGACCGGCAGCTGAAAGCCTACTCGCGTGCCCGGGGCGGGCACTCGTGCGGGCGACAGCGCTGGCGACAGCGCGGGCGACCCAGCGGACGGGTACCGGTGCGTGGGCTAAGCGAGCAGCTCACGGATGTCGGCGGCCGTCAGGGCGGTCCCGCGCGCGGCGCCATCCGTCATCACGCTCTCGAAGAGACGGGCCTTCGTGGCCTTGAGGGCCATCACCTTTTCCTCGATCGTGTCCCGGGAGACCAGGCGGTAGACGAAGACGTTCTTCGTCTGGCCGATCCGGTGCATGCGGTCCACGGCCTGCGCCTCGGTGGCCGGGTTCCACCACGGGTCGAGCAGGATGGCGTAGTCGGCCTCGGTCAGGTTCAGGCCGAACCCGCCGGCCTTGAGGCTGATCAGGAAGACCGAATTGTCGCCGGTCTTGAAGCTCTCGATCACCTGCGCCCGGTTGCGGGTCTTGCCGTCGAGGTAGGAATAGCTGATGCCCGCGGCGTCGAGGCGTGCGCGTGCCTTGCCCAGGTACTTTGTGAACTGGCTGAAAATGAGGGTGCGATGCCCGCCGGCGACGACGTCCTCCAGCAGTTCGAGGAGCACGTCGAGCTTGGTCGACGGGATGTCGTCGTACTTCGTGTCGTAGAGGCTGGCATCGAGGCTGAGTTGGCGCAGCATGGTGAGCGAGCGGAAGATCTCGAAACGGTTGGAGTTCATGTCGTCGATCAGGCCGAGCACCTTCTGCCGTTCCCGCTGCAGGTGGGTGTCGTAGACCGCGCGGTGCTTCGGGTGCAGCGTGAGCTCAAGCACCTGCTCCTGCTTGGTGGGCAGGTCGCCGGCCACCTGCTCCTTCGTGCGGCGCAGCATGAACGGGCGGATGCGGCGGCGCAGCTGGTCGAGCCGGTCGCCGTCGGCATCCTTCTCGATCGGTTTCTGGTAGTAGTCGCCGAAGCGGCCGGGGCTGGGGAACAGTCCCGGTGCCGTGATTGAGAGCAGCGACCAGAACTCCATCAGGTTGTTCTCCAGCGGCGTGCCCGTGATCGCGAGCTTGAACGGGGTGGCCAGGCGGCGGGCGCACTGGTGGGCGCGGGACTTGCGGTTCTTGACGAACTGGGCTTCGTCGAGCAGTAGCCCGGACCAGGCCAGGGCCTCGTAGTCGCCGAAGTCCAGCCGGAATAGCGTGTACGAGGTGACGACGACGTCCGCGCCGGCGTGCAGCGAGGCCAGGGTGCTGCTGCGCTTGCCGGCGGTCTCGGTGATCGCGGCCACTCGCAGGCCGGGCGCGAATCGGGCGCACTCGGCCGCCCAGTTGGAGACCACGCTGGTGGGTGCCACGACCAGGAACGGCGCGCTCTGCCCCGGCTGCTCCCGCACGCGTTCCATCAGGGCGATGGCCTGCAGGGTCTTGCCGAGGCCCATGTCGTCGGCGAGGATGCCGCCCAGTTGATGGTCGTAGAGAAAGCTCACCCACTCGAAACCGGCCTGCTGATAGCCGCGCAGGGTGGCGTCGACCCCGGCCGGCAGCGGCTGTTCCGGAATCTGGGCGACGTCGGTGAGCCCGGACACGGTGTCGCGCCACGCGGCCGCCTGGCCGGCGACGACCCCGAGGGACTGCAGCTCCTCCCAGAGGTCGGCCTGGAACGGGCTGATCCCCAGGGACTCGGCGCCGGCGTCCTGCAGCCCTCGGGCCTCCTCGATCAGCCGGCGGAGCGTGTGCAGTTCGGGGCGGTCGAGGTTGAACCAGGTGCCGCTGGGCAGGATCATCAGCTGCTGACCGACCGCCAGGGCCCGGAACAGGCTGTCGAACGGGATCTCCTCCCCGTCGATGCTGACGGCCACCTGCAGGTCGAACCAGTCCCGGTCATCCGGGCGTTCGGTGGTGCCCACGGTGATCACCGGCGCCTCGTCGGCCTGGCGGTAGTCGGGGGCATCGCCGGCGACCAGCACGGTGACATGGTCTGCGGCCGCCAGGGTCGGCACCACGGAGTCGAGGAAGCCGAGCATGGCGGTGTCGGCCAGGGTGGCGCGCTCGATCAGTACCGGCAGGCCGCTCTGCTGCCCTACCAGGGCCGGCACGGAGGTGAGGAGCGCCTGCACGTCGTGCAGGATCTGTCCCTCCCGGGTGCCGTCGCGAAACCTGTCATCGTCCGGCACCGGGCGGAGTGGCTGGTGGTATTCCGGGTAGTGCCACACCCAGTGCAGGGTGATGCGGGCATCCATCTGGTGCGTGACGGTCAGGGCCAGCACGGGCTGCGGGGTCTCGGGCAGGGCGAACGACTCGTCCCGGCTGGTCACGGTGACCCGGTGTCGAAGGAACGGGTAGAACTCGGCCAGGAAGTCGGCCTCGTCCGCGCCGGGCACCGCGATGGTGTCGGAGGCCGCCATGGCCCGCAGCTCCCGGCTGATCTCGCCCGACAGCGGGGCGAGGGTGATCTGCGGGGAATCGCTGCCGGACTGGCCCGCCCAGGTGTAGACGCCGTGGGCGGGGTTGCCGATGAACCCGAACGTGCCGCGCGCCTGCGGCTCGTCGCCCAGCAGCAGGACGGGGCGTAGCGTGAGGCCTTCGGACACACGACGGATGTCCAGCTCGAGGCACGCAGGAACGGGCGAGACGAGCACGGGATCCTGCTGCGCCGTGGCAGAGACCAGGGGGAGCCCGGCGTTCGCCGCGTCGTCGAGCAGGTCCCAGAGCGCTCGGTCGGGGAAAGCGTCGACCGGAATCCACTGGGTGGAGGTGGCGTAGTACGGGCGGGCCGCGAACTGCAGCGCGTAGAGCACCGAGAGCACCCGCAGCTGGCCGCGGTCGAGCGCCCCGTCGGTGGTCAGGTTCTCCCAGGTGACGCTGCCCCGGATCCACTTGCCCTGCTTGCCCATCATCACGGGCCGCGCCGCCAGCCGGCGCAGCCCCGGCTGACTGGCGAAACGCCCGTGCTCAGGAGCGAGAAGTTGGAACTGGAGGGCGAGGCGGGTGTCTGCGGACGGCGCGGAATCCGGTCGCGCCAGAGGAGCCAGCGTACTTCGCCATGCTGCCCTTGCGGAGAACCCGGCGGTGCCGACGGCCGACCCGGGCTCGCGGCCCAGGGCGGTGGCGGGGGCACCCGGCACTCCGCCGAGGCTGCGGCCCACGGCGCCGCCCTGGCTCGCGATCAGCAGCGCGGCGACATGCTTGCAGTTGCGCTTCATCGGGCAGGTGCAGACGCCGGATGCCCGCACCGCGGCGCCGGCGGAATCAAGGGTGAACGAGACGGTCACCGAATAGGGCGTCGGGTGAGAACCGCGCACCATGCCGAAGAGCTGGGTGTTCGAGCCGAACCAGGTCTCGGCATCAACGTGGCCGTTGCGGGCGTAGCGTTCGCCGCGTGAGAACGCCTGGCTGCCCACAAGGAGCGCGATGTCGTGGGAGCTGAACGTGTGGGCCATGGCGGGAACCATTCTTTCATGCCCCGGCCCGGCCGTGCAGGCCCGGCCGGGCGCATCAGGGAGCTACTCGACGTGCCCGTGTTCCTTCGAGGACCCCTTCGTCAACGTCTTTCCCTGGAAGAAGGCCGGGTTGACGCTGCGCTGGATCAGCATCAGCACGAGGCCGCCGATGAACAGCACCATCGCGAGGATGAACACGAGCCCGACCCCGCCGATGTTCGATCCGCTGCCGTAGTCGGGGTTCATGCTGTCGTAGAGAGTGGTTGCGAAGATGACCAGCAGGATGACCCCGCCGATCAGCGGCGCCAGGAGTTTGAGCAGGATGGCCCGGGGCCCGTTCAGCGAGTCGCGGAAGTACCAGACGCAGGCAAACGCGGTGACCCCGTAGTAGAAGCAGATCATCATGCCCAGGGTCAGGATCGTGTCGGTGAGCACATCGGTGCTGAGCACGCGCATGATCGCGTAGAAGCCCCAGGCCACGATTCCTGCCATTACGGTGGCGAAGGCCGGGGACTTGTAGCGCGGGCTGATTGAGGCGAACCGCTTCGGGAACGCTTTGTAGTGGCCCATCGAGAGCATGGTGCGTGCCGGCCCGACGAAGGTCGACTGCAGCGACGCGGCCGAGCTGGACAACACGGCCAGCGACATCAGAATGGCGAAGGGACCCATCACCGGTCCGGCGAGGGCGGCGAACACGTTGCCCTGGATCTCCTCATTGCCGAGTCCGAATTCGCCGGCGCCGATGCCGGAGAACATCAGGGCGGCGACCGCCACGAGGATGTAGAGCGCGAAGATGATGCCCACGGTCAACGTCGCCGCACGCCCGGGGGTTGTCTTCGGGTTCTTGGTCTCCTCGTTCATGGTCAGGGTGACGTCCCAGCCCCAGAAGATGAAGATCGAGAGCGAGACCCCGGCCGCGAAGGCCGAGAACGAAGGGGCGAGGAACGGGTTGAACCAGTCGGCGCTGAACGCAAGGGCATCGAAGGCGGTGCCTTCTACGACCTGCAGCAGGGCGGCGACGCTGAACCAGACCAGCACGATCAGCTGGAAGGCCACGAGCACGTACTGCACGGCCTTCGTGGTCTCCATGCCGCGGTACGAGACATAACAGGCCGCCACCATGAACACCAGACAGGTGAGCACGTTGATCACAACATTGTTCGTCAGGTCGGCGAGGCTCGGGTTGCCGAGAAGCTGGGCGAGCATCAGATAGAAGAAGTCGACGGCGACTCCGGCGAGGTTGGAGAGCACGACCACCGTCGCGACGATCAGACCCCAGCCGCCCATCCAGCCGAGCCACGGCCCGAAGGCGCGGGTGGCCCACGTGAAGGAGGTGCCGGCATCCGGCATGGCGTTGTTGAGCTCGCGGTAGCCGAGCGCCACCAGCAGCATGGGGATGAACCCGACCAGGAAGATGCCCGGCATCTGGGTGCCGACGGCCGCGACCGTCGGGCCGAGGGAGGCCGTCAGGGTGTACGCCGGCGCGATGCACGAGATGCCGATGACCGTGGCGCCGAGAAGCCCGATGGAGCCAGCGCTGAGGCCCTTCTCGGAAAGGCCGCCGGTGAGGGTGGAGGTGCCGGGCGTGGAGCCCGAGGAGGGAGATTGGCTAGTCATGGACTGTCCTTAGGGTCAGTGCGGCTTACGGGCGTCAGTGCCGGTGGGAACCACGATGAGGGGAACGGGGAGCGCGTGCAGCATGCGGTGCGCGGTGATGCCGAGGAAAATCGTGGTGGGCTGAGCCAGCCGGCTGGAGCCGACGAAGGCGATTTCGGACGGCTGCCAGTCGAGGGCCTCGACGGCGGCCTCGACGGTGTGCCCGGACGCGACCTCGGTGGTGATGGTGCCGCGCGCCTTCGACCGACTCTGGAAGTACTCCAGGACGCCGTCGAGGTGGGCCTGGCTCTCGCTCTCGTCGACCGGGTGCCGACGACCGGCGTCGACCTCCACGAGCGTGACGAAACGCAGGTCGACCGTGAGGTCCGCCGAGAAGGCCACCAGTGAGTCGAGCAGCGTCTTCCAGCCCGGCCGGGTGCCGATGGCGCAGGTGATCCGGGTCAGCTGTGCGGGAGCCTTGTAGCCGCGGGGCGCGAGGGCGACGGGCGCCGGCGAGGCGTGCAGGAGCGCGTTGGCCACGCTGCCGATCGTGAATCGGTTCATCAGGCCGCGGCGTGAGGCCCCGACGACGATGCGGTCCGAGTCGAACGCGCGAGCGGCCTGGAGCAGCCCTTCCGTGGTGGAGTCGGCGTAGAGGAGATGCATGGTGGCGACCACGTCATCGGGAACCAGGGCCTTGCCCTGTTCCAGCCATTCGAGGGCCTGCTCCTCGAGCAGAGCCTGGTAGTCGGGGGAGGTGGAAGCACCGACCCGGGCCGGGACGGTGGATGAATGATGCGGAAGCACGAGGCACAGACGCAGCTCGGAGCGGGTCAGGCGCGCCAGCGCGACACCCAGCTCGACGGTGTCATTGCCCCGTTCGGTCGCTTCGTATGCGATGACGTAGTTGGCTACTCGGGTCACGCTGGTTTCTCCCTCGGTTCGCGACGGGTGTCGCACTCAGTGGTCATAGTGGTGTGGATTATGGGCGGGCTGGTCATGTTCATGGTCATGCCCGGCGTGCTCGCCCGGCGCACAGTGCGCCGGGCTGCGTTCCACGTCGAGCGACGGATTGCGGTCGAAGAAGCCGACCGGCTTGAGCCAGAACGACACGGTGTCGACCGGCATGATCGGCCACTCTTCCGGTCGGGTGATGTGGTGGATACCGAAGACGTACCAGAGCACGATATCGGCGTTCCGCACCGGCCGGCGAGCCTGGATCCACTCGGGCAGGCCGTGGTCGACCGCGCTCTGATTGACGAACTCGCCGCAGGGCCAGCGTTCGGACTCGTCGTTCGGGGTGACCCAGACCGTGTGCCCGATCACCTGGGCGCGTTGGAGGGCAGGCGCCGCCTGGTCGAAGAAGGACGGGATGGCTCCGCCGGGCACCAGCTTGTAGGACACGGGGGTGCCGAGGCCGTTGAGCGAGTTCTCGTTCACGACCTTCCAGGTCCGTTGGGTGTCCCAGTTGTAGTCGTCGAACCCCTCGGTCTCGATCGGGGTGTTCAGCTGGGTGATCGCGAGGCCGAGCGGGTTTGCGGCGCTGATCGGCTCGGCCTGCGTCTCGGTGCGGAACACCGTGTTCTCGCGGCCGTCGACGTCGAGGTCCATCCGGGCCACGATGAAGTGCTGGTGGAACGGCGCGTAGGTGCGCGTGTCGACCAGGGTTCCGTTGGGGTGCGGCTGGCCCTCGTCGAGGTGCGTCACCACCATGATCCCGGTGGCGCGCACCTCGCATTCCATGTTGCCGTCCTGGTAGAAGCGCCAATAGACGAGGTACTCGTAGTTCGCGACCGTGACGTGGAAGGACACGACGAGCCGGCGCATCCGTCGCACCTCGGCACTGCCGTTGTGGTCGACGTGCTTCCAGAGCACCGCGTTGTCTTCCTCGTGGATGCAGAACGCGTTCGGGATGCTGTACGGCTCGCCCTTGCTGTTGTGCAGCACGGCATCGAGGTAGCGGATTTCGCCGAGGCAGTCGCAGCCGAGCTCGAGCGAGGTGGTCATGAAGCCGAGGCCCCACTCGCCGATGTCGAAGGCGGTGCGACGGAAATGGTCGACGCTGGGGTCGCGGTAGGGCACGACCATCTCCGCGAACGACAACCGGTTGGCGATGGGCCGCACCCGGCCGCCGTCCCGGTCGCCCACGGTGTGCAGGGTCATGCCCTCGCGGTAGTTGAAGCCCACCCGGAGCGACCAGTTCTGCCACTCGACCAGGTTGCCGTCGAGCGTGAAGCTCGGGCCGTCGGGCTGCCCGATGTCGAGCGGGGTGAGCGGCGGGCGCGGGCTTCGATCCCGGATGCGCCGGGGCACCAGGTGCGGCACGTATTCGCCCATTCCCGCCGGCGGTTCGACCGTGAACGAGTCCTCCACCTCGAGCAGTTCCATGGTGTTGACGTCGAGCACGAAGTGCAGGCCGCTGACCGGTCCCGCATAGGGGTTGGCGTCGGTGGACGCCCGGACCCAGACGTCTGACCAGCCCAGGCGGCGGCCGCGATACCGGTCGGGGATTACCGCGTCGCCGTAGGTCCAGGTGTCGATGAAGACCAGGTCGAGGTCGGTGATGCCCCGGCGGGCGAGAGCGGCGATCACGTCGGGGTGGGCGCGAAGGGCGGCGTCGGCTTCCTCCCACTCGTCGACGGTGAAGTTCGCCTGCATCCCCGGCACCGTTTCCCACTCGAGCAGGGCGTCGGTCGTGAGCGAGACGACGCTCACCCAGGTGGTGTTCTCGGCGCGGTGGAGCACGACCAGCCGTGCGCGTCGGTCGGGAACCGCGCTGGTGGCTGTGAACTCGGCGACGGCGCTCCGGGGCGGCTCGACCAGCTCGATCGAAGTGAACCGCCACCCGTCGGCGACGCCGCGCTCGCGGGCGAGGATGGCGACGGCGGAGGTGAACTCAGCGGCGGAGAGCGGGTCGAGCGGATGGAAAGTCATCGAGGGGCCTCTGTTCTCGTTGGAGGTGGTCGAGCCTGGCGGTGGTCGAGCCTGTCGAGACCCGTGTTTATTCCAGCGCGCTCATCACGTGCTTGATCCGGGTGTAGTCCTCGACGCCGTACATCGACAGGTCTTTGCCGTATCCGGACTGCTTGAAACCGCCGTGTGGCATCTCGGCGGTCAGCAGGAGGTGGGTGTTGATCCACACCGCGCCGAAGTCGAGGTCGCGGGAGACCCGCATGGCCGTGGCGTGGTCGAGGGTCCACACGCTGGAGGCGAGCGCGTAGTTGACATCGTTCGCGAGCGTGACCGCGTGCTCCTCCGACGTGAAGGGCTGCACCGTGATCACCGGGCCGAACGTTTCCTCCTGCACGATCGCATCCGTTTGGCGCACCTGCGTGACGACTGTGGGCTCGAAAAAGAAGCCCTCGGTGCCGACCTGGTGTCCGCCGGTGGCAATGACAGCGTGGTCGGGCAGGGCCGCGACCTTGCGCAAGACGTCGCCGAAATGGTTGACGTTGTTGAGCGGCCCGAAGTAGTTGTCGGCGTCGTCGGCCGACCCGGTAGTGCGGCTGCGGGCCTCGGCGACGAGTGCGTCGACGAACTCGTCATGGATGGACTCGTGCACGAGCACTCGCGTGATGGCCGTGCAGTCCTGCCCGGCGTTATAGAAGGAGAAGTCGGCGATGGCGGCGGCGGTCACGCTGACGTCGACGCCGGCGAAGACCAGGGCCGGCGCCTTGCCGCCGAGCTCGAGATGTGCCCGCTTGAGCGTCTTCGCGGCGCCGGCGGCGACGGCCATACCGGCCCGCACGCTGCCAGTGATCGAGACCAGGCCGGGTACCGGATGCTCGACGATCGCGGCCCCGGTGCCGCCGTTGCCGAGCACGATGTTCATCACGCCGTCGGGGAGGATGCCCTGGCTGATCCGGGCGAGTTCGAGGGTCGACTCCGGGGTGGTGTCGCTGGGCTTGAGCACGAGGGTGTTGCCGGCCGCCAGCGCGGGGCCGATCTTCCAGATGGCCATCAGGAAGGGGAAGTTCCACGGGGTGACCTGCCCGACCACGCCGATCGGTTCGCGGCGTACCCAGGAAGTCATGCCGGGCAGATATTCACCGGCGGACTTGCCCTCGAGCAGTCGGGCGGCACCGGCGAAGAAGCGGAGCTGATCGGCGCCGGCCGCGACCTCGTCAACGGCGATCGTGGCGCGAGGCTGGCCCGTGTTGCGGTGCTGGGCCTCCACGATGGCGTCGCTCTCGGCGTCGATCGCGTCGGCGAGGCGAAGCAGCGCGCGCTGCCGCTCGGCGGGAGTGGTGCGGCCCCAGGTGCCGAAGGCGGTCTTCGCGGCGGTCATCGCGTCGTCGACGTCGGCCGCGGTGGAGATCGGGGCCCGGGCAACCCGGCGTCCCGTTGTGGGATCGACGATGTCGAGCAGCTCGGTGCCGGAGGGAGTGACAAAGTGGCCGTTGATGAAGTTTTTAAGGGTGAGGGTGGCCACGGGTCTGATCCTCTGCGCTGAGTGTAGAAACGGGTCTTTTGTTCGGTAAGTATGGCATCCGACGGAGGAATTCGGATACCCGGACGAAAACTGGGTCGTGATGGGGCCGCCGCCGTAGCACCGCCGAGTTGTCTCCGGACCGCTGGCGCGTTTTCTCGATGTCCCCTAAACTTGAGTCCAACAGGCTCAGCTTTTTGCCGACCTGCGGCGCGAGCGGCCGGCCCGAGAGAGGATCTTCCGATGCAAGCAGGTCAGCAACCGCCCCAGGAAGAAGCGAAGACGGCGTTGGAGCAGTACGGCGTCAACCTCACCGAGATCGCCCGGACCGGCAAGCTTGACCCGGTGATCGGGCGGGACGCGGAGATTCGGCGGGTCAGTCAGGTGCTCACCCGCCGCACCAAGAACAACCCGGTGCTGATCGGTGAACCCGGCGTGGGCAAGACCGCCGTTGTGGAGGGACTGGCCCAGCGCATCGTGGCCGGCGATGTGGCCGACTCCCTCAAGGGCAAGCAGCTGGTCTCCCTCGACCTGGCGGCCCTGGTGGCGGGGGCCAAGTACCGCGGCGAGTTCGAGGAGCGGCTCAAGGCCGTGCTCAAGGAAATCAACGACGCGCAGGGGCAGATCATTACCTTCGTCGACGAGCTGCACACCCTGATGGGTGCCGGCGGCGGCGAAGGGTCCGTGGCGGCCTCCAACATGCTCAAGCCCATGCTCGCCCGCGGCGAGTTGCGCCTGATCGGTGCGACCACGCTCAACGAGTACCGCGAATTCATCGAGAAGGATGCCGCCCTCGAGCGCCGGTTCCAACCGGTGCTGGTCGACGAGCCCAGTGCGGAAGACACCGTGGCCATCCTGCGCGGGCTCAAGGAGCGCTACGAGGCCCATCATGAGGTGTCGATCGCGGACTCGGCGCTGGTGGCCGCGGCCTCCCTCTCCAACCGGTACATCACCGCCCGCCAGCTGCCGGACAAGGCCATCGACCTGATCGACGAGGCGGCCAGCCGGCTGCGGATGGAGATCGACTCCGCTCCCGTGGAAATCGACGAACTGCGTCGCAGGGTGCAGAGGCTGGAGTTGGAAGAGCTCGCGCTGAAAAAAGAGAAGGACGACGCCTCTAAGGCTCGCCTGGGGAAGTTGCGTGCTGACCTTGCCGAATACACGGTGGCCCTTGCTGAACTGCAGGACCGCTGGGACAAGGAGCGTTCCTCGCTCAACCGGATCGGCGATCTGAGGAAGCGCTTGGTGAGCACCCGCAGCCAGGCCGAGGTGGCCGAGCGCGAGGGCAACCTGGAGAAGGCTTCCAGGCTGCTGTACGGCGACATCCCGGTGATCGAACGGGAACTCGCCGAAGCGGAGCAGACCGAGCAGGATGGGCCGCGGATGGTCGGTGACCAGGTCACCGCGGAGGACATCGCCGCCGTGGTCGCGATGTGGACCGGCATTCCGGTAGGGCGGCTGCTGCAGGGCGAGACGGAGAAGCTGCTGAACCTCGAGGGTGAGCTCGGGCACCGCCTGGTCGGGCAGAAGCAGGCCGTGCGCGCGGTCGCCGACGCCGTGCGCCGCAGCCGGGCCGGCATCTCCGACCCGGACCGGCCGACCGGTTCGTTCCTCTTCCTCGGGCCGACCGGCGTGGGCAAGACGGAGCTGGCGAAGGCGCTCGCCGAGTTCCTCTTCGACGACGAAAAGGCGATGGTGCGCATCGACATGAGCGAGTACGGGGAAAAGTTTTCCGTGTCCCGTCTGGTCGGGGCACCTCCCGGCTATATCGGCTACGAGCAGGGCGGGCAGCTGACCGAGGCCGTGCGCCGCCGCCCGTATTCGGTGATTTTGTTCGACGAGGTTGAGAAGGCTCATCCGGAGGTCTTCGATGTCTTGCTGCAGGTGCTCGACGACGGCCGGCTCACGGATGGCCAGGGCCGCACCGTGGACTTCCGCAACACGATCCTGGTGCTGACCTCGAACCTCGGGTCGGCGTTCCTGATCGACCCGGTGCTCAGCCGGGACGAGAAGGAGGCGGCCGTGCAGGCACTCGTGCGCAAGACGTTCAAGCCCGAGTTCGTCAACCGTCTCGACGACATCGTCGTGTTCGAATCGCTGTCGATGGCGGAGCTCGGCCAGATCGTCGGGCTGCTCGTCGACCGGCTGGAGAAGCGGCTGATCGAGCGGCGGCTCGAGCTGGGCGTGACCCCGGATGCCCGCACGTGGCTGGCGGAACGCGGCTACGACCCGATCTACGGTGCGCGCCCGCTGAGGCGGCTGATGCAGACCGAGATCGACGACAGGTTGGCGACCGCGATCCTGTCGGGCGCCGTGCGGGACGGCGAGACGGTGCGGGTGGATCTGGCGCCGGACGGGGAATCGCTCAGCGTCGCATCCGCCCCGGTGCTGGTCGTGGACCCGGCCGACCTCGACGACGACGCGCTGCTGTAGCTCTGTCCGTCGCCGGATTTCGCGTCCAGCGGAATTCGGCGGGAATACGACGGAACGGGCCCCTGCCCCGGTGACGGTCAGGGGGCTGGCATAGGGTCGAAGCATGCGTGCAACAGTGATTTACGGGGAACGGGACATCCGCCTCGAAAAAGTATCCGATCCGATTCTCTCCACCGGCGGTGACGCCATCGTGCGCGTCGTCGCAGCCTGCGTCTGCGGCTCAGATCTCTGGCCCTACCGCGGCATCCAGCCCACCGAGGAGCCGAAACGAATCGGCCACGAGTTCGTCGGTATCGTCGAGGAAATCGGCGCCGACGTCAGCCGGGTCAAGGTCGGCGACTTCGTCATCGCGCCGTTCTACGACTGCGATAACACCTGCATCAACTGCCAGAACGGCACCAGCACCTCCTGCCTGAACGGCGGCTGGTGGGGCTCGGACGACCAGCTCGGCGGCTTCGCCGACGGCGCCCAGGGCGAGAAAGTGCGTGTGCCGCACGCCGACGGGTCGCTCGTTGCGACGCCGACCCTGCCCACCGACGCCCAGGTTCCCGGTCTCCTGACCCTCGCCGACGTCATGGGCACCGGCCACCACGCCGCGGTCTCCGCCGGTGTGACCGCGGGCAGCACGGTCGTCGTCGTCGGCGACGGCGCGGTCGGCCTCTGCGCCATCATCGCGGCCAAGCGGCTCGGGGCCTCCCGGATCGTGGCCATGTCGCGTCACCCCGAACGGCAGCTCGTGGCCCGCGAGTTCGGCGCGACCGAGATCGTCGAGGAGCGCGGCGAGGCCGGCGTGGCCCGCATCCGTGAGCTGTTCGACGGCATCGGCGCGGACTGCGTGCTCGAGTGCGTCGGCACCAAGGAGTCGATGGAGCAGGCCATCGCGTCGGCCCGTCCCGGCGGAATGGTCGGCTACGTGGGCGTGCCCACCGGCGGACCGATCGAGGTTCGCCCGCTGTTCGGGCGGAACGTGGGCCTGAACGGCGGCGTCGCATCCGTGCGCGGCTACGTCGAAGAGTTGCTGCCGGAAGTGCTCTCGGGTGCTATCAACCCCGGCCGCGTGTTCGACCTGCAGCTGCCGCTGGCCGAGGTCGCCGAGGCCTACGCCGCCATGGACGAGCGCCGCGCCATCAAGGTGATGCTGCTCCCGTAGGCACGGAGATCACATGTGTCGGGACGGGAATCTCGACGGGCTCGATCACCGCGACTGGCAGGATCACCGCGACGGGCAGGATCACTGCGGCCGGCTTCGGCGCTTCCAGCAGTAGTCGACGGGCCGTGAGGCCGATGACGGCACTGTAGGTGGGGTAGGCGAAGCGCACCCGGGCCAGAGTGGCGACGTCGACGCCGGCGGCCATCGCCGTCGTCACGGATTGGATCACTTCGACCGCGTTCTCCCCGGTGGCATGGGCGCCGAGGATCAGCTCCCGCCGCCGGTCGGCGATCAGCTTGAGGAAGCCGGGTTCCCGGCCGTCGATCACAGCGCGGTCGAGTTCGGCGTAGGGCACTGTCGCGACGACGCAGTGCGGGTCGCGAGCCCTGGCCTCCTCCTCGGTGAAGCCCACGCCCGCGTAGTCGGGGTCGGTGAAACCGCCGGCCGGGAGCAGGTGGTGCGGCGTTCTGCGATTGGCGCCCAGCACCGCGTTCTCGGCCGCGGCCTCGCCCTCGAATTGGGCCGCCTGTACGAGCATGTCCCGGCCGTTCGCGTCGCCGACCGCGAAAATATGGGGCACGACACTCCGGAAGTACTGGTCCACCGGGATGGCGGAACGTTCGATAGTGATGCCAGCCCGGTCGAGCCCGAGGTCGTCGACATCCGCCGGCCAACCGGTGGACATAATGACGGCGTCGAAGGCGGAAGACTGTTCCGTTCCTTTTTCGCGCCAGGACAGGGTGAGGGTTCCGTCGGCGTCCTGTTCGATCGCCGTCACCGCTTCAATGCCCGTGTGCACGGCCACGCCCTGCTCGCGGAACGCCGCCGAGACCGTGGCGGAGATGTCGGAATCCGACGCCATCAGGATGCGCGGTGCCACATCGAGCACGGTCACGTCGGAGCCGAAGGAGCTGAACACCGTGACCAATTGGGCGCCGGTGTTTCCGGCGCCGATCACGGCCACCCGTCGGGGCAGCGACGGCAGCTTCAGAATGTCTTCCGGGACCGTCGCCAAGTGCGCCCCCGGCACGGCGAGTCGCCGAGAATGCCCGCCGACGCAGACCAGGAACGTGGCGGCGGTGAGGATGCGGCCGGTGTCCAGGACCACGGAATGCGGGTCGATGAATCGCGCCCGACCTTCCAGAACCAGTTCGACTCCGGCGGCCGCGAACCTCTCGGCCTCGCTCTTGATCGAGCGCACCTTGTTCACTCGCGACTGCACCCGGTCTCCCATGGTGGCCCAGTCGATGCCGGGGTCGTTGACTACGATTCCGTAGGTATCTGCCGCGCGCACCTCGCGCATCAAGCGCGCCGCTTTGGCGAGCACCCTCGTCGGCACGCACCCCGTGTTCACGCAGGTCCCGCCGAGCTGGTCGGCCTCCGCCACGGCGACCCGGGCTCCCAGTTCGGCGGCACGGAGCGCCGCGGCCGTTCCCGCCGGCCCCGCGCCGATGACGACGACATCAAAGTGATTAGGGGTGTGTTCGGTCATCGTGGTCTCCACCGGTGTTCACTGCTGGGAGCAGCCGGGCGCGTTGCCGGGAAAAATAGTCGAGTTCTGTTCTTACCTGACGGGGCTGTGGAGTTACTGTGTCGGGGCGGGCTCTTGCTGCTGGTTGTTGACTAGTCGTTGACCAGTCGTTGACCAGGAGAAGCTCGATGAGAGGCTTGCGGGTGCGCGGGGCGGACTCGCGTTCGAGCAGCTCGGGGGAGAGCAGGGAGACGTCGCCGAGCACGCCGAGGGCGGTGATGGAGACGGTGGCCTGGTCCTCGGCGAGCCCGAAGGCCAGGGCGAGGGCGGTGCCGTCGAAGCCGCCGAGCTGGTGGGTGTGCAGTCCCTCGTGCCAAGCTTGTATCGTCAGATGGGCGACGGCCTGACCCAGGTCGTAGCGGGCCCACGGGTTCTCGCGGGTCACGTCGATCGGCAGGGTGGCGACGTTGACGATCAGCACGGAGGCGGCATCCGCCGACGCCTTGTTGAAGCCCATCAGCGTCTCATGGATCTTCGCGAAGCTGTCCGAGCCTCGGCGGGCGACGATGAAGCGGGCCGGCTGCATATTGCTGGCCGAGGGAGCCCAACGGGCGGCCTCGAGCACGGTGGTCAGAGTGGCTTCGTCGACGAGGGCCGTCGGGTAGAAGCCGCGGGGGCTCCAGCGCCCGGCGAGCACGGGGAGGAGGGGCGACGCCGTGTGGGCGGCGCGGCTGAGGGTGTTGGTGATGAGGTTCATAGGCCTATCTTTCGCCGGAGTCTGGCTGGGATGGCGGGGCAACGCTGACCCATCCACTCCAACGCGGGCGGCGGCACACTATTCCGCTACGACCTGCCGCTGCGGTATACGCATCGCCGAAGCATCTCACGAGCGGGTAAGCGTCGGAATGCGGCGTCGAAACCGACGCTCTACCCGCTCTCGCGGCTACTCCTTGATCAAGCCGGCTCGCACCTCGCGGCGCAGCACCTTGCCGATCAGCGACCGGGGCAGCTCGTCGACCTCCACGACGGTGCGGGGCACCTTGTAGGCGGAGAGCCGGGTGCGGCAATACGTGCGGATGGCGTCGACGTCGAGGGTGGCCCCCGCCGCCAACACGACGGCGGCGGCGACGTCTTCGCCGCCGTTCGCGCTCGGCAGCCCGACGACGGCGGCATCGGCGACATCCGGATGCGACAAAAGAGCGGCCTCGACCTCGGAGGGCGCCACATTGAAGCCGCCGGTGATGATGAGTTCCTTGATACGGTCGACGACCGTGACGAAGCCGTCGGAGGAGACGCGGACGATGTCGCCGGTGCGCAGCCAGCCTCCGTCGAGAAGCGTCTTGGCGGTCTCGGTCGGCTGGTCCCAGTAGCCGGAAGAGACCTGTGGGCCACGGATGAGTAGCTCACCTTCCTCTTCGATCCCGCGGTTCACGGTCGGGTCGTCCGGGTCCACCACGCGGATCTCGGTGCTCGGGAACGGCACGCCCACCGTGCCGGGGCGCCGGCTCGGGCCCATCGGGTTGCCGACGGCGATCGGCGAGGCCTCGGTCATGCCGTAGCCCTCGACCAACAGCCCGCCGGTGGCGGCCTCCCAGCGTTCCACGATCGACACCGGCAGGCTCATCGCGCCCGAGATGGCGTAACGGATGCTGCGCAGGCTTACATTCTTCGCCGTCGCCGCCATAACGAGCCGGTCGTAGATCGGCGGGACGGCCGGCATGAATGTGGGTGGGGTGCGCCGGGCCGCATCGAGCAGCAGTCCCTCGTCGAACTTGGGGAACAGCACGAGCCGGGCGCCGGTGGCCATCGCGAACGTCAGACAGAGGG
This sequence comes from Cryobacterium sp. TMT1-19, assembly GCF_004403055.1. Classification (NCBI taxonomy): domain Bacteria; kingdom Bacillati; phylum Actinomycetota; class Actinomycetes; order Micrococcales; family Microbacteriaceae; genus Cryobacterium; species Cryobacterium sp. TMT1-19. The sequence goes on along the minus strand of NZ_SOHB01000050.1, from coordinate 19,069 downwards.
TCAGGCCGTAGGCGTGGAACATGGGCAGGACCGCGTAGAAGACCTCCTCGCCAGGGCGCAGCCCCTGCACCCAGGCCTCGCCCTGCAGGGCGTTCGAGCGCAGGTTGAAGTGGCTGAGGATGGCACCCTTCGGGGTGCCGGTGGTGCCGCTGGTGTATTGGAGCGCGGCGGTGTCGGTGACCTTCGGGCGCGGGTGGCCGGGGCGCAGCTTGCGTGAGCCGACGATGCCGGACCAGGTGAAGGCATCCTTGCCCAGAGGGCCCGAGGTCAGGGCGTCTCGCGACTCGCGGGCTTTAGCGATCGGCAGCTTGAGCAGGAGCCGCTTGGCGAGCGGCATCGCTTCCGTCAGGTTCACCGCGATCACGGTGCGCAGGCCCAGGTCGGCGGGGAAATCGGTGACGGTCTGGTAGATCTTGTCCCAGACGATGGCGACGCGGGCGCCGTGGTCTTCGAACTGGTGTCGGAGTTCGCGTTCGGTGTAGAGCGGGTTGTGCTCGACGACGATCGCGCCCAGGCGTAGCACGGCGTAGAAAGCCACCACGTGCTGAGGGCAGTTCGGCAGCACAAGGGCCACCCGGTCGCCGGGTTTGACGCCGAGGCGCAGGAGGCCGTTTGCGGCCCGAGAGATCTGCTCGCCGAGCTCGGCGTAGGTGGTGGTGGCGCCGAAGAAGTCGAGGGCCACGCTGGGGCCGAACCGGCGCGCCGAGGTCTCGATCATGTCGGAGAGCGTGTCGGTCGGTTCCTGGATGGTACTCGGAACGCCGGGGGCGTAGGAGCCGAGCCAGGGTTTATTCTCGAAGACGTTCATCGGGCGGCCAGTTCTCTGATCAGGGCCGCGACGAATGCGTCGATGTCGGCCTCCTCGGTGTCGAAGCCGCACATCCAGCGCACCTCGTTGGTCGCGGGGTCCCAATCGTAGAACCGGAAGTGCCCGCGCAGGCGATCGGCCACGCCGGGGGGCAGGATCGCGAAGATCGCGTTGGCCTGGGTGTTCTGGGTGAAGGACAAGCCCTCGATCTCGCCGGCGGCGATACCGGTCTCGAGGGCGTGGCGCATCCGTGTGGCCATGGCGTTGGCGTGGCCGGCGTTTCGCTGCCAGAGGTCGCCGCCGAGCAGCGCGATCAGCTGGGCCGAGATGAAGCGCATCTTCGAGGCCAGCTGCATGTTCAGTTTGCGCAGGTAGAGCAGGCCCGCGGATGCCTCAGGGTTCAGGACCACGACGCACTCGCCGTACATCATGCCGTTCTTGGTGCCGCCGAAGCTGAGCACGTCGACGCCGGCGTCACGGGTGAAGGTGCGGAACGGCAGGCCCAGCGAGGTGGCGGCGTTGGACAGGCGGGCGCCGTCCATGTGCAGCTTCATGCCGTGGGCGTGTGCGTGGTCGGCGATGGCCCGCACCTCGTCGACCGTGTACGCGGTGCCGAGCTCGGTGGTCTGGGTGATCGACACCACGAGCGGTTGGGCGCGGTGTTCGTCGCCCCAGCCCCAGGCCTGCTGGTCGATCAGTGCGGGGGTGAGTTTGCCGTCGAGGGTGTCGACGGTGAGGAGCTTGATGCCGGCCACCTTTTCGGGGGCGCCCGCCTCATCCGTGTTGATATGAGCGGTGGATGCGCAGATCACGGCGCCCCAGCGCGGCAGCATCGACTGCAGGCCGATCACATTGGCGCCGGTGCCGTTGAAGACCGGGAAGGCTTCGACGCCCGCGCCGAAGTGTTCGGTGAAGACCTGCTGCAGCCGGGCAGTGTAGACGTCTTCGCCGTAGGCGATCTGGTGCGCGCCGTTGGCGGCGACGATCGCCTCGAGAATCTCGGGGTGCACCCCGGAGTAGTTGTCGGAGGCGAACCCGCGCGAAGAAAGGTCATGGAGTTGAGTCACCCCTCCATCTTCGCGCATCCGTCTGCTCCGCTTCTGTGCGCTCGGTGTGCGAATTCGACGGAGATTTTGCGTTGAAACGGTGATTTCGGGCCGAAACCGGCCCGTGGGAGCAAAATCACCGTCGAATTGGTTCGGGGCCGGGGCCGGGTTCGGGTTCGGGGCCGGGATCGGGCTGGCGGGGCGGCAGGTCAGCCGCGCAGGGCCTGGCGCAACGTAACGCGGGCGCCCATCCGCAGCAGGGAGTTCGAGTAGATGCGGGAGCCCAGCAGGATGACCACGGCCGTCGAGGCGAGCAGGATGGCCAGCGAGAGCAGCGGCTCCCACCAGGCGGCCGTGCCGAGGAAGATGCGCATCGGCATGCCGACCGGGGCCGAGAACGGGATGTAGGACATGACGGCGAGCACGGTGGGGTTGTCGTTGAAGAAGATCACCAGGAAATAGGGAATCATCACGAGGAACAGCACGGGCGAGGTGGCCGAGCCCACGTCTTCCTGGCGGGAGACCATCGACGCGGTCGCGGCGAACAGCGCCGCAAGCATGACGAAGCCGAACGCGAAGAACACGGCGAACCAGACGATCGACGGCCCCACGGTGCCCAGCAACCCGAGCTGGCCGGTCGTGGCCATGCCGATCGCCACCAGCAGGCCGATCGCCACGATCTGCCCGAAGGCCATGATGCTGTTGCCCACCACCTTGCCGCCGAGCAGGGCGCGCACCGGGATGGTGGTCATCAGGATCTCGACGACCCGGGTCTGCTTCTCCTCGACGACGCTCTGCGCGATGGTCGAGCCGAACGTGATCGCCGACATGAAGAAGACCAGCCCGAAGCCCAGGGAGACGAGGTAGACCAGGCCACCGCTCTGCCGCGATGTCGGCTCGAGCAGGCTCACCGCGGGGGTGACGCTCAGGGCCGCGAGCACACCCACCGGCGGGGAGTCGAGGGCGATGACGCGCACGCCGAGCAGGGCATCCGCCCGGGTGGACGGAACGACCGCCGCGGAGACGGTGCCGTCCCGCACCAGGGACTCGGCAGCGCCGACGTCATCGGCCTTCACCATCGTGAACGACTCGGTCTGCTCGACGACCTGAGCGGCGGACCCCACGACGGCCACCTTCGGCATGGTCAGGTTCTGACTCGCAATGCTGCCGGCGACGACGGAACCGATCGAGATGAGCAGCAGGATGCCGGTCGAGATCAGGAAGGCCTTGCTGCGCAGCCGGGCCATGATCTCGCGGGTCGCGACAAGCCACACACTCCGGGCGAAGCTCGGCGCCGGATACCGGGGGCGAACCTGCGGGCGTCCGATGTGTGGCGTGCCGGCGCGGTCGTTCCAGATGGTGCTCACTGCACGATCTCCTTGAAGATGGTGGCGAGGCTGGGCCGCTGCTGGCTGAACTGTGTCACCGGGGCCCGGGTGAGGGCCTGGCGCAGAACGGACTGGCTGGCGGCATCCGTTTCGGCTTCGAACACGGCGACACCCCCGGAGAGGTCGAGCACGGAGATGCCGGGCACGGCGTGGATCCACTCAGCGTCGGCCGCGGTGCGCAATTCGAACCGGGGGCTGCTGTGCTGCTCGCGCAGCCGCTCTCGGGGGCCGTTGGCCCGGATCTCGCCGTCGGCGATGATGACGACGTCGTCGCAGAGGCGCTCGACGATGTCGAGCTGGTGCGAGGAGAACAGCACCGGCGCGCCCTGGGCGGCGAAGCCGGAAAGCACGCTCATGACCACTTCCACCGCGAGCGGGTCAAGGCCGGAGAACGGTTCGTCGAGCACGAGGAACTCCGGGTCGTGCACGAGCGCGGCCGCGATCTGGGCGCGCTGCTGGTTGCCGAGCGAGAGAGACTGCACCAGGTCACCGGCCCGCTCGCCGAGGCCGAGCCGGTCGAGCAACTCGGCGGTGTTGCGGCGGGCGGATGCCGGGCCCAACCCGTGCAGGCGGGCCAGGTAGACGAGATGCTCGCCCACCTTCATCTTCGGGTAGAGGCCGCGCTCCTCCGGCATGTAGCCGAAGCGGCGGCGGTCGTCGCTGGTCAGCGGAACGCCGTCTTGCAGCACGGTGCCGGAGTCGGCCGACAGCACCCCCAGGATGATCCGCATGGTGGTTGTCTTGCCGGCGCCGTTCGCGCCGACGAAGCCGGTAAGGCGTCCGCTCTCGACGCCGAAACTCACGTCGGTCAGCACCTGCCGGGTGCCATAACGCTTGTTTATGGTCCTGATGTCGAGCATGCCCACCCCTCTGTAGCCTGGTTCCACGCTAGCGCGCCGCGGGGTGCCGCCGTCGGGTTCAGGGGGCCAAAAGCACGCGAGAAGTGTTGACGGATGCCGCCGACGCGTCCCACAGGCCGACCACCGCGGTCGCAAGTTCGGTTTCCAGCCCGGCGAGGGCACGCACGACGAAGATGACCGCCGCGGCATCCGTGCCTGCTTTCGCGAAGCCCTGGCCGACCGCGCGGGTCCAGGTTTCGGCGGCGGCCTTCGCGGCGGCGTAGTTCGCGCCGCCCGGGGCCGGCTTGTCGACCGACACCGACGACACGATCGCCAGGCGCCCGGCCGGCGAGGCCAGCAGGTCGTCGTTGAACGCGCGGGTGGTGTTGCGCAGCGTGGCGACGACGTGCGCGTGCAGGAAATCCCAGTCCCCGTCGGACTGGCCGGCCAGCCCGCCGCCGCCGCGCCAGCCGCCGACCAGGTGGATCAGGCCGTCGATCGGACCGTGCTCGCCGTGCACGGCGTCGGCCAGGGCCGTGACCTGGGCGAAGTCGCCGAGGTCGCAGACATAGGTTGCGGCACCGGGAACCTCGGCGCGGAAGCCGTGCAGGCGCTCGGCGTTGGTGCCGACCGCGATCACGTGCGCGCCGGCATCCGTCAGCGCGGTGGCCACGGCGCGGCCGGCCGCGCTGGTCGCACCGGCGATGAGCACGGTGCGACCAGCGACGGCCCTGCCTGCGGTATCAGTCACGCCCGGTGAGCCCGGCCGTCGACTCGATCACGGGCTTCATCTTCTTGTCGAGCGCCTCGAAGAACATCGACAGCGGGAACTCGTCGTCCAGAACGAGGTCGGTGTAGCCCTTCGGTGCGCCGGCAAGCACGTCCAGCGGCAGGCCGCGAGCCCACTGCGACGCCGGGTTCGGCGTGAGCGTCTCCGCGATCATGTCGTAGGCGGCCAGCCAGTGGGCCTTCTTCGGCCGGTCGATCGACGCCCAGTAGAGGTCGTCGATTCGCTTGCCCAGCGCGATGACCACGTCGGGCACGGCTTCCCAGTCGAAGGTGAGCCGGGTGTCGGTCCAGTGCAGCACGTGGTGCTGGTGCATCCACGCGAAGAGCAGCTGCCCGCCCAGCCCGTCGTAGTTCCGCACCCGGGTGCCGCTGATCGAGAATCGGAAGATCCGGTCGAAGATCACGGCGTACTGCACGAGTTTCGCGTGCCGGCGCGCTTCCGGGCTGGCGTTCTCGTCGCGTTCGATCGTGACCGATTCGCGGAACGCGGTCAGGTCGCAGCGCAGTTCCTCCAGGGAGTAGAGGAAGAACGGCATCCGCTGCTTGATCATGAACGGGTCGAACGGAAGGTCGCCGCGCATGTGCGTGCGGTCGTGGATGAGGTCCCACATGACGAAGGTTTCCTCGGTCAGGTGCTGGTCGTCGAGCAGCGCCGCCGCATCGGCAGGCAGTTCGAGACGCGTGATCTCGGCGGCCGCGCGCACGACCCGGCGGAACCGGGCAGCTTCGCGGTCGGCGAAGATCGCACCCCAGGTGAAGGAGGGGATCTGGCGCATGGCGACGGTCTCGGGGAATAAAACGGCCGAGTTGGTGTCGTAGCCTGGCGTGAAATCGAGGAAACGGATCGGCACGAACAGCTCGTTCGTGTACTCCTGCTCGAGCTCGTCGATGAATTCCGGCCAGATCACCTCGATCAGCACGGCCTCGACAAAGCGGTTCGCGCTGCCGTTCTGCGTGTACATCGGGAACACGACCAGGTGACGGATGCCGTCGGCCCGCTGCTGCTGCGGCTGGAACGCCATCAGGGAGTCGAAGAAGTCCGGCACGCCGAAGCCCTCGGTGCTCCAGCGGGTGAAGTCCCGGGTCACGGCCGCGAGGTAGGCGGCGTCGTGCGGGAACAGCGGGGCGAGCTCGTCGATGGCGACGGCGATCACGCCGACGTGCGCCGCGGCATCCGCGTGGTCGGCGGCGACGGGGATGGAGCCGTCCTGCGCCTGGCTGGCCTGAAGCGAGGTGGCCGCGGACTTGAGCCGGAGCCAGGCCGGGCATGTGGCCGGGTTGGCGGCGGTGACGGCATCCTCGAGAACCTCGGGCTCACCGACCAGTGCATCGTGCGCAACGTAATTCGACATGGGAACCTCCGTTCTTCGTGAGTGCCGCGGTCGCGGCGGGGTCGTTCGTGGTGGTGCTGGGTGGTGCCGGTGGTGCCATTTGGCGCCACGGTCCAGAGTAGCGGGAGGGTGCGGGCGTTTTCTTGCCATATCTCGCAACGAATCGCCGTGTTCCGACCCTCCGGTCGTCGAAAGCCCCCGTTCCGGTTGAAAGTGCGCGTTGTTCCGGTCACTCTCCGAGAATCGCCCATTGTGCCGAGCGCCCCCTTCCGGCGGCGATTGTGTGCGCACACGGCGCTTTCGGTCTCAGCGGCGCGAGAGGGCGGTGCACGAGCACCGGCTGGCCGGGTCTCGACAGGCTCGACCACCGGATGGCTCGACCACCGGATGGCTCGACCGCGGGGGTGGCCTGCGCTATCGTCGAGGCGACCATGCAGCGACCATGCAGCGAGGAGCGCCGCCGATGAACTTTGACGAGGTGATCTCGGCGGTCGTGCGGATCGTCGAGGCGGCCGGTGCAGCCATCATGGTGCTCGGCGGCGCGGCCGCGATGATCACTGCGGTGCCGACCGCGCTGCGGGCCGACACCCGGCAGCGGGCCTATGAGAAGTTGCGCCGCAATCTGGGCCGGGCCATCCTGCTCGGGCTCGAAGTGCTGATCATCGCCGATATCATCCGCACGATTCTGGTGGATCCGACCCCGCAGAGCGTGCTGGTGCTCGGCGCGATCGTGGTGATCCGGGTGCTGCTCAGCTTCTCGCTTGAGGTGGAGATGGACGGCATCTGGCCCTGGTCCCGCTGGCGCCTCGCCGCGACCAAGGGCGGCACGCCGAACCTCAAGTAGCGCTCGAAACGACACGTTCGAGGGGTGGGCGCCGCCGCGCACCCCTTAAACCTGACGGTTCACCGAACGGCGTCGGGCGCGTCGGGGGCATCGTTAGTCGACTGGGCCGGCGGAGAGACGGCCCGCAACCGCCAGAGCGACGTCACTTCCTTCGACCGGGCGGCGTGCAGGGGATCGGACGCGTCGGCGGCGCGGCCGTGCACGGGTTTGGCGTCCAGGCGGGCGACGACCTCGAGGCCCGCGTCCTCGATCAGGTCGAGGAGTTCGCCGCGGGAGCGCAACCCGAGGTGCTCGGCGATGTCGGAGAGCACGAGCCAGCCCTCCCCGGCCGCCTGGAGGTGGTCGGCCAGCCCGGCCAGGAAGCCCCGCAACATCCGGCTGTCGGGGTCGTAGACGGCGAAGTCGGTGGCGGTGACGGCGGACGCGGGAATCCACGGCGGGTTGCAGACCACGAGGTCGGCGCGGCCGGCGGGGAACAGATCGGCCTTGATGATCTCGACCGCACCGGCCAGCCCGAGCCGCCCGATGTTCGCGCGCGCGCAGGTCAGCGCCCGTGGCTCCTGGTCGGTGCCGACCACGTGACGGATGCCGCGTCGCGCCAGCACCGCAGCGAGCACCCCGGTGCCCGTGCCGATGTCGAACGCGGTGGCGGCCCCGGCGATCGAGCCGGCCTCAGCCGCAGAACCTCCGGCCCAGGCTGCCGGCAGCGGGGCCGTGTTCACCAGGTCGAGGTATTCGCCGCGCACGGGCGAGAACACCCCGTAGTGCGGGTGGATGCGGGCGCCGAGCGCGGGCACGTCGACCCCGGTCGTGCGCCACTCGTGCGCCCCGATGACGCCGAGGAGCTCGCGCAGAGCGGTGACCGAGGCATCCGTCGCCGGGCCGTAGGTCTCGGTGCAGGCCTGGCGCACGTCGGGCGCGCGGCGGAGCGGAACGGTGTAGTCGGCGTCGAGCGGCACGAGCACCAGGCCGAGCAGCCGGGAGCGGCGCAGCGCCTCGGAGCGGTAGTGCCGGAAAGCGGCGGCCAGGTCGGTGGCGGGCGCGTGCCGGCCGTGGTCGATGCGGCGGGCGAGGGCGCTGAGCAACTGGCGGGCACCCAGGAAATCGCCGCGCCAGAGCATGCCGGTGCCAGCCTTCGTGTGGCGGTAGGCGGCATCCCCGGTCATCGTGTCGTCGGCGATGACGACGCGTTCCGGCGGCGCCCAACCGCTCTCCGAGTGCCAGAGGGCCGACCGGGTCCGCCCGGCCTCCGCCCAGGTGATGCGGGCGGGCGCGGTCGCCGTGTTCGTGCTGGTCATGGGTTCCATCTTTGCGCGGGTGGGGTGGGGTGGGGTGGGCGTGCCGGGGCCGGCGGGAGAGCGCGGGGTGCGGCCCGATCAACGCAGCGCGGGCATGACCTCGCGTTCGAAGAGTTCCAGACCCGAGCGGTCGTAGGCGGCCTCCGGGAAGTAGTGGATGGCGTAGCCGAGGCCGCGTGCCTTCATGCCGTTCAGGCGCTCGACGACCTGTTCCGGTGTGCCGACGCCCTGCGCCTCGCCGCTGCGGTACTCGGCCATGAATGCCGCCGCGCCCTCCGAACCGAGGTAGGGGGTGACCCGGGCCTCGATGGCGTCGAGACGGTCGGCGACCTCGGCCTCCGTCGCCGCGATCACGGTGTTGTAGTTCGCCGAGCGGGTGATCGCGCCGAAATCGGTGCCTTCCGCCATGCAGTGCGCCTCGAGCAACTCGCTCTTGTGCGAGAAGCCCTCGGGGGAGCCGTCGAAGTTCGTGTAGTTCGCATACTTCGCCGCGATCTTGAGGGTGACCTTCTCGCCGCCGCCGGCGATCCAGACCGGGATGCCTCCGTCCTGCAGTGGTAGCGGCCGCACGATGGCGCCGTCCACCTGGTAATGCTGTCCGTCGAGGGTGGCCTTACCGGTGGCCCAGGCCTGGCGCATGATCTGCACGCCCTCGTCGAGGCGTGCGAGGCGCTCGCCGGCGCGCGGGAAGCCATAGCCGTAAGCGCGCCATTCGTGCTCGTACCAGCCGGCGCCGATGCCCATTTCGACGCGTCCGCCGGAGATGATGTCGATGGTCGAGGCGACCTTCGCGAGGTAGGCCGGGTTGCGGTAGCTGATGCAGGTGCACATCTGGCCGAGGCGCACCCGTGTCGTGGTGGCGGCGAACGCGCTCATCAGCGTCCAGGCTTCGTGGGTGGCCTCCTCGCTCGGCACCGGCACGGTGTGGAAGTGGTCGTACACCCAGATCGACTCCCACTCGCCGGCGTCGGCGTGCGCGGCGAGGCCGCTCATGGTCGCCCACTGTTCGACGGGATCGATGTCGACCAGGTCGTGGCGCCAGCCCTGAGGTATGAAGAGTCCGAATCGCATGGTTTCGAGCCTACGCGGGGGTTGCGGATGCTGCGTCCTGCGCCCTGCAGTTGCAGCTGGTGCCCGGGACCGGGAAGATCAACACCATGAAGTTCGTTCTGGCCCCCGACTCGTTCAAGGAATCCATGTCGGCCGCCGAGGCCGCCACGGCCCTGGAGCGCGGCATCCGTTCCGTCTTCCCCGGCGCCGAGTGCGTGCGGGTGCCGATGGCCGACGGCGGCGAGGGCACCGTGAACGCGATGGTTGCCGCCTGTGGCGGCGAGATCGTGGAGACCGAGGTTCAGGATGCCCGCGGACGCCCGGTACTGGCCGCCTACGGCTATGTGGCCGCCGAGCAGCTGGCGATCATCGAGGTTGCGGCGTCGGCCGGCATCCATCTCGTCGCCGCAGCCGACCGGGACGCGCGCACCGCCAGCACGTACGGCGTCGGGCAGCTCATCACCGACGCGCTGGACCGCGGTGCGAGCCGGTTCGTGATCGGGCTGGGCGGCTCGGTGACCAACGACGGAGGGGCTGGCATGCTTCACGCCCTCGGCGCTCGTCTGTTCGATTCCGCCGAACGTGACCTGAACTGCGGGGGAGCGGCGCTTGCGCGGCTCTGCCGGATCGACCTGGAAGGACTCGACCCGCGGGCGCGGTCCGCGTCGTTCGAGATCGCGAGCGATGTCGCCAATCCGCTGCTCGGTCCGGGCGGCGCCACCGCCGTCTTCGGCCCGCAGAAAGGCGCCGATCCGCAGGCCGTGCGGGACCTCGAGGAGGCCCTCACGGTCTTCGCGCGGGTGCTGACCGCGGATTCCGGGCGTTCCGTGGCGGAGCTGCCCGGCGCCGGCGCGGCCGGCGGGCTCGGCGCGGCCTTCCTCGCCTACTTCGACTCCCGCATGCGGCGGGGCGTCGAGGTGGTGATGGAGGCCGCCCTCCTCGAGCGTCGCCTGAGCGGGGCCGACTTCGTTTTCACCGGCGAGGGCAGCATCGACGGGCAGACCCTGCACGGCAAGACCCCGCTCGGCGTGGCCGAGGCTGCCGCGCGCAACGGTGTGCCCGTGATCGCGTTCGCGGGCCGGGTAGGACCCGGGTCCGAGGTGCTCTATGACCAGGGCTTCGCCGCGCTGGTGCCGATCGTTCAGGAGGTCAGCGACCTCCCGCAGGCACTGACGGATGGCCCGGCGAACCTCGAACGGGCCGCCGCCACGGTGTGCCGTATCCTCGCCCTCGGGCTGTCGGCCGGGGCGGCCCGCGGGGCGCAGACAAGCTAGGCGACGGGAGCCGGAACGTCACGAACGGCTCGAGATCACACGCCCGAGATCACACGCTCGAGATCGTCAGGTACCGCCCTCATTCGCGAGGGTGAGGGCGACCGCCAGCGCGGTGACGGAGTCGAGGTAGCGGCCGCCGAACGGCACGGGACGCCCCCGGGCGTCGAAACGGTAGACCAACGGCTGTCCGGTGGGCAGGTTCAGGTCGCGGATCTGCCCGTCGGACAGGCCGTCGATCACCGCGCACAGAGCCTGCAGGGAGTTGCCGTGGGCCACCACGAGCACGGTCTCGCCGCGGGCGAGAAGCGGGTCGACGTGCTCGGTGAGGAAGGCATCCACTCGGGTGATGACGTCGCTGAGCGCCTCGGTGCGGTTCAGTGCGGCCGCCGGCAGCGCGCGGAACAGGGCGGTGCCGGCGAACTCGTCGTAGAGCAGGTCGCCCATGGCGGGCGGGGCCTCGGCGACCGAGCGGCGCCAGGCCACGAACTGTTCCTCGCCGAACTCGGCGCGCACATCGTCTTTGGAACGGCCGGTCAGCGCGCTGTAATTGTGTTCGTTCAGTCGCCAGTCGGCGCCGCAGCCGACCGGCGGGCGGGCCAGACCGGCGGCGACGATCGCGGCGGTCTGCCGGGCGCGCGTCAGCGTCGAGGTGAACAGGGTGACAGGTGCTGCAGCGGGTGCTGGTGCCGTGATCATGGCCGGAGAGCCGGTGCCGGTGCCGGTGGTCGGTGGCCGTTCGCCCGGCAGCGCAAGGTTGAGGAGGACGGTGGCCGTGTGCGCCTCGCGGATCCCCTGATCCGACAGCGGCGCATCCAGAACGCCCGTGAACAGCCCGGCGGCGTTCGCGGTGCTCTGGCCGTGCCGCAGCACGATCAACACCCCCGTTTCACGAACGGTGACAGGCCCAGTTCGAGTCTCAGCCGGCGGATGCCTCAGCCGTCGCGGATCTTCCGCCGCGAATCCTCAGGCTACAGCCCCGCAGTGACCACCGCCCGGCGGGGAGTGGCCGGGTTGAGCGGGAGCGACTCTCGCGGGAGGGGGTGGGCTCAGAAGCCGAAATCGCCGCCGCCGAAATCGCCGCCGCCGGAGTCGCCGCCGGAACCCGCGTCGCCGCCGGAATCGCCGCCGGAATCGCCGGCGGAGTCGCCGGAACCGGAGTCGGCGCCCGAGGCATCCGCGCCGCCGGAGTCCATGGGCAGGAAGGCGCTCATCAGCGTCGACGCGATGACATAGCCCGCCACGGTGCCGAGCAGGGAGCTGCCGACCATGCTGCCGAAGCTCGGCCCGCCCTGGCCCTGGTTGCCGAAGGCGCGGGTGAGGGTGCCGGGCTGGCGCAGCTCCGCCCGGGTGGCCACCTGGGCCAGTGTTGCCGGTTCGGCGTTCGCCGGGCGCTCGCTGGCGTTGGCGTTCTCGCTCAGCTGGCGGAACAGCAGGTCGCGTTGCTCATCGTTCAGTTTGCTGAAGGCCTCCGCGTGCACCTGCTCGATCGTCTCGGGCGGTGCCGTGCGCAGTAGGTACTGATAGCGATCGACGGCGATCTCGTCGTCGGTGCGCTGCGGTGCGGCCGCGCGTCGCTGCTGTTCCGGCTGCTGGGGCTCGGTTCCGAAGAGGCGGTCGAAGAATCCCATGGTGTGCTCCTCTGGCTCGGGTGGTCTGGGGCGTTGGTCCCTACGATTCCACCCGTCGCTGGGTAGGTGCTGGAACCGTGCGCTCAGCGCTGCCGCGCGGCCGCCACGATCACGGCGATGCGGCCCGGAACCGAGTCGTCCTGGAGCGCAGTCACGTCGCCGAGCGCACGACCGGCCACGATATCGCCGAGGAGGCGGCGCATGATCTTGCCCGAGCGGGTCTTGGGCAGGTCAGGCACAACGAACACCTCCTGCGGCCGGGCGACGACCCCGATGGCCTGTGTGACGTGCGCGCGCAGCAGCGGCTCGAGGGTGCCGCGGGCGGCCAGCCAGACCGCGGGGTCGCCCAGGTTGCCGCGCTCGCCGGAACCGCTGGTGGGGCGCGGTGCCGCGGCCGGGATCACGAAGGCCGCGATGGCCTCGCCTGTTCTCGCATCCGTCACGCCGACGACGCCGGCCTCGCCGACCAGCGGATGTGCGACGAGCGCCGACTCTATCTCGATCGTCGACAAGCGGTGCCCGGACACGTTGATGACGTCGTCGACGCGGCCGAGGAGCCAGATGTCGCCGTCGTCGTCGTATTTCGCGCCGTCGCCGGAGAAGAAGAAGCCCTGCTTCGCGAACCGGGCCCAGTAGGAGTCGCGGTAGCGCTCGGGGTCGCCCCAGACCGTGCGGGCCATGCCTGGCCAGGTGCCCTCGATCACGAGGTAGCCGCCGGAGCCGAACGGCACCGGCCGGCCGTGGTCGTCGACGACGTGGGTCGTCAGGCCCGGCAGGGCGCGCAGGGCCGAACCGGGCTTGAGCGTGCTGACGCCCGGTAGCGGCGCCATCACGGCGGCGCCGGTCTCAGACTGCCACCAGGTGTCTACAATGGGGGCGCTGCCGGCGCCGATGTTCTCGCGGAACCACACCCAGGCCTCCGGGTTGATGGCCTCGCCGACCGACCCGAGCAGACGGATGCTGGACAGGTCGAACTCGCTCGGCAGCCCTTCCGGGAACCACGTCATCAACGTGCGGATGAGTGTTGGCGCCGTGTAATAGGTGGTCACCCCGTAGCGCTCGATGATCTCGAGGTGCCGGCCCGGATGCGGGGTGTTCGGCGTTCCCTCGTAGATCACCGAGGTGGTGCCGTTGGAGAGCGGCCCGTAGTGCACATAGCTGTGAGCGGTAACCCAGGCCAGGTCGGCCGTGCACCAGTGCACGTCGTCGTCCTTGACGTCGAAGACGGCCCAGTGGCTCCAGGAGGTGTGCGTGAGGTACCCGCCGCTGGTGTGCACGAGCCCCTTCGGAGTACCCGTCGTGCCCGAGGTGTAGATGATGAACAGCGGGGTCTCCGCGTCGAAGTACGCGGGTTCGTGCACGGGGGAGGCGAGGTCGACGCTGTCGTGCCACCAGACATCCCGGCCCGGCGTGAAGGGGATGTCGGGGGTCAGATCGCCGGTGCGGCGCACCACGAGCACGTGCTCGATCGAGTCCACGCCCGCGACGGCCTCGTCGGCCGCGGCCTTGACCGGCACGGCCTGACCCCGGCGGAACTGGCCGTCGGTGGTCACGAGCAGCTTCGCGCCGGTGTCCTCGACCCGGAACCGCAGCGCCTCGGCGGAGAAGCCGCCGAAGACGAGCGAGTGCACGGCGCCGAGGCGCGCGATGGCGAGGGTGATGATGATGGTTTCGAGGATCACCGGCAGGTAGAGCACGACCCGGTCGCCTGGCACGATGCCGAGGTCGGTAAGCGTGTTGGCGGCGCGGTTCACCGCGCGTTCGAGTTCGGCATAGGTGATCGTTCGGCGGTCGCCGGGCTCTCCCTCGAAGTAGAAGGCGACCTTGTCGCCCTTGCCGGCGGCCACGTGCCGGTCGACGCAGTTGACGGCCACGTTGAGCTTGCCGCCCGCGAACCACTCGGCGCGGGGAATGGAGAGCACGCCGTTGGCGTCCGCCCTGGCCGGCTGCCAGGTGTGGTCGGTGTGCCACGGCTCGGCCCAGTCGAGGCGGTTGGCCTGCTCGGCCCAGAACGCGATCGGATCGGCGGCGGCCCGGTCCCACCAGGTGGCGTCCACGTTGGCCTGCGCCGCGAAGGCGGCCGGGGCCGGGTAGCGCCGGGTTTCGGTCAGGAGATTACGGATGGTGGCGCTCGCCGGATCGAGCGGGGCCGGCATCGGCGTCAGGCCCATTTGCGGTTCGCCCAGCGCTCGAAGAGGCCAACGGCGGCATCCGTCAGCTTGCCGAGGATGGCGAGCAGGATGATGGCGAGCAGGATGCGGTCGATGCGGCCGTTGTTCTGGGAGTCGATCAGCAGGAAGCCCAGCCCCATCGAGGAGGCGATCAGCTCGGCGGCCACGAGGAACAGCCAGGCCTGGGCCAGAGCCAGCCGCAGCCCTGAGACCACGGCGGGGATCACCGCAGGCAGCTGCACGGCCGTGAACAGGCGCGCCCCGCGCAGGCCGAACGCGCGGCCCGCCTCCACGAGCTGACGGTCGACGTGCCGCAGCGCCGCCGACACGGTCGTGTAAACGGGGAAGAAGGCGCCGATGGCGATCAGGGTGAGCTTGGACTCCTCGCCGATCTTCAGCCAGAGGATGAGCAGGGGAACCCAGGCGAGCGACGGCACCGCCCGGATGGCGCCGAGGGTAGGGGCGAACAGTACGTCGGCGGCTCGGGACAGGCCGACCAGGGCGCCCAGGGCGATGCCCAGGGCGGCGCCGACGGCGAAACCGATGAGCACCCGCTGGGTGGAGATCGCCGCGTACTGGCCGAGCAGCCCGCTCGCGAACAGGTCGACGCCGGCCTGCCAGACCATCGCGGGGGAGGGCAGTTGGGCCATCGTGAACACGCCGAGCGCGGTGGTGAGCTGCCAGGTCGCGAGGATCAGGACCGGCAGGACCGCTCCGCCGCCGAGGGCGATCCAGCCGCGCGAGGCGAGCGGCCGGCGCGGGGCACGCGCCGTGGGGGCGGCGGGGGCGGATGCAGCGAATGCGAATGCGGTGGCGGCGGCGGTGGCGTCGGGCACGGTCCGGGCCGACGTGCGCGGCAGCGTGCGGGGCAGTGTGCGGGGCACAGTCTCGGTCATCGTCGCGTCCTCTCGGTGGGTGGCGCTGGTGGGGCCGGGGTGCTGGGTGCAGGGGGTGCTGGTGGTGCGGGTGTCCGGGGCGGTTGCCCGCCCCGGACGGCGCTACGGTAGTTCCTGATTACTCCGTGACGACCGACGGGTCGGCCTTCGTGGCGAAGCTGTCGTTGACGATCGTGTCGAGGGCGTCGTCGATCTGGCTCTGCGCTGCCACGTCACCGGCGGCGACGAAGGTCAGGCCGATCTTCTTAAGCACCGTGAGCTGGGCCTTGCCGGGCACGTTGTCCACGTCGAGGTTGGAGCGCTCGGTGATCACCGTGGTGGCCACGGCGAGGTCGAGGCCCGAGACGCCGGCCAGGATCTCGGCGGTCTGGTTGGGGTTCTCCAGCGCCCAGGCGCGGGCGTGCTCGTAGACGTCGACGACGGTCTGGGCCACATCGGGCTTCTCGGTCAGGAAGCTTTCGGTGGCGTTGAGGAACCCGTAGCTGTTGAAGTCGACGTTGCGGTAGAGCAGCTCCGCGCCGGCAGCCTCGGCACCGGCCATGATCGGGTCGAGTCCGGCCCAGGCGTCGACCGAGCCGTTCTGGAGGGCAGCCCAGCCGTCGGCGTGCTGCAGGTTCTGCACGGTCACGTCGTCGAGGGTGAGTCCGGCCTCCTCCAGAGACTGGAGCAGGAAGAAGTAGGGGTCGGTGCCCTTGGTGGCGGCGATCTGCTTGCCCTTGAGATCGGCGACGTCGGTGATCGCGGAGTCGCCGGGAACGACGAGGGCCGCCCACTCGGGCTGCGAGAAGATGTCGATGACCTGGATCGGCGAGCCGTTCGAGCGGAACAGCAGCGCAGCCGAGCCGGCGGTGGAACCCACGTCGATGGCATTGGCGCGCAGTGCCTCGTTGGCCTTGTTGGAGCCGGCCGACTGCACCCAGTTCACGGCGATGTCCTGGTCGCTGAGGGCATCCTCGAGCCAGCCCTGGTCCTTGATCACCAGGCTGAGCGGGTTGTAGGTGGCGAAGTCGATGTTGAGGGTGCCGCCGGTGGTGACGGTGGCCTTACCCGCTTCGGCGGCCTCGGCAGGCTCGGCGACCGGCTGGTTTTCACCCGCGACGCAGCCGGTGAGCAGCAGGGCGGCGGCGGTTGCGACGGCAAGGAGCGCGATTCGTGTGGTGGAGCGGTGCTGTGTCATCGGGATCTCTCAGTTGATTGGGCAGCGGATGCTGCACCCGGTGTGGGAAAGCGGTGGTGAAAGCAGTGCGGTGGTGAAGTGGTGAGGCAGAAAAGTCAGTAGGGGAAGGCCGGGATGGTAGAGGTCACGGCGAGCCCGCGTGCCTCGCCGTGGCGGTCGATGCCGAGCCCGGCGAGAAGTCGTCCGCGCAGTTCGGCGAGTTCCGCCGAGCCGCGGTCGCGGGGGCGGGCCCCGGGAACGGTGAGTTCCTGCACGATGGTCGCGCCGGCGCGGGTGTCGTTGTCGGGCCGGCCGAGCAGGATGATCCGGTCGGCCAATTGCAGCGCCTCGTCGACGTCGTGCGTGACCAGGAGGACCGTCGTCGGCGCCTGGGCGTGCACGTCGAGCAGGAGGTCCTGCATCTTCAGGCGGGTGAGCGCGTCGAGGGCACCGAACGGTTCGTCGAGCAGCAGAACGCCCGGGTTGCGGGCCAACGCCCGGGCGAGGGAGGCGCGCTGCGCCATCCCGCCGGAGATGGCCTGGGGGCGGTGGCCGGCGAACGCGGCCAGACCGACCAGCTCGATCAGTTCGGCGACGCGGGCGCGGCCGGCGGCCCGCGGGGTGCCGCGGGGCAGTCCCAGTGCGATGTTCTCGGTGACGGTGCGCCAGGGCAGCAGGCGCGGCTCCTGAAATCCGACCGCGCAGCGCGGGTCGATGCCGGCGACGGGCGAGCCGTCGATTCTCACCTGGCCGGTGGTCGGGGAGTCGAGGCCGCCCGCGATGCGGAGCAGAGTGGACTTGCCGCATCCGCTCGTGCCCAGAATCGCCAGCACCTCGCCGGGCCGCACCGTGAGGGAAACGTCGCGGAGCACCGGGGGTAGGGCGGTGGCCCCGCGGGTCGTGGCGGGGGCGAACGTGCGGCCGATCGCCTCGAACTCGACTGTGCAGGCCGAGTTTCCGGTCGTGGTCGTGGCCGTGGTTCTGGACGCCGCGCCGCGCACGGACGCCGGATCGGCGAACGCCTCGTGTGGTGCGGCGCGGTGCGGCATGGGCGGCTTTCGGTCGAGGGAGGGAAGAGTTGCTTGACGTTAGCCGAGGGCAGACGGATGCTGCTGGGCCGGCCGCAACCCGACGTAACACGCGGCGCTTCTTCTTGGGATGATGGGGCCATGACTCGAACCGTTTCCGGAGCTCGTGTGCTCATTACCGGTGCCGCCAGCGGCATGGGCCGCCTCTATGCCGAGCGGGCCGTCGCCGAGGGCGCGAAGGCCGTGATCCTCTGGGACCGGGACGCCGGGGCGCTGACCCGTGTGGCCGGCATCCTCGGCGATCGGGCCGGCGAGGGCACGCTCGTTGTCCCGTATGTCGTGGACGTCGCCGACCTCGGCGCGATCGCCCAGACCGCCCAGCGGGTGCGCACGGAGGTCGGCGACCCGGACATCGTGATCAACAACGCCGGCATCGTGCGCGGAGCCTTCTTCTGGGAGCACGACAACGGCGCGGACACGCGGCCGACCATGCAGATCAACGCGCTCGCGCCGATGTACATCGCCCGGGAGTTCCTCCCGGCGATGATGGCCAATCGCGGTCGTGCGTCGCGCATCGTGAACATCGCGTCGGCGGCCGGGATGCTCTCGAACCCCCGGATGAGCGTCTATGCAGCGTCGAAGGCGGCCCTGATCGGGTGGGGCGACTCGCTGCGTCTGGAGCTCAAGCAGCAACGGTTCGGGCACGTGAAGGTCACGACCGTCTGCCCCAGCTACATTTCGACCGGGATGTTCGAGGGTGCCCGCGGTCCGCTGCTGACGCCGGTGCTGACGCCGGAATATGTGGTCGAACGGGTCTGGCAGGCGATGCTCGCGGGCAAGCCCATGCTCACCATGCCGTGGACGGTCGTGCTCTCGAAGGTGGTCCGCGGTCTGCTGCCGCTGCCCCTGTGGGACGTCGTCGCGGGTCGCGTCTTCGGTGTCTACGGCTCCATGGACAAATTCACCGGTCGCCCCTGACCCGAGCCCCGGTGGTCGAGCCTGCCGAGACCCGGCGACCCGCCCTCCCGAGGTTCCCACGACGCTGGTCGAGCCTGCCGAGATCCGGTGCCAGAGCCACGCCCTACAGCCCCACCGCCTTGCTCGGCAGTGCGATCAGTGTCTGTTCCGGATCGTTTTCCACCGGTGGCCGGAGCCAATACTGGGTTTCGGTGCGGGTGATCTTCCAGTGCTGGTTGTGCAGCAGCAGGTGGTGCGGGTGGCAGAGCAGTACTCCGTCGGCGAGGTTGGTGTCTCCGCTGTCTGTGAGCCATTCGTTGATGTGGTGGGCTTCGCTCCAGGCCGGTGATCGGTCGCAGTCGACCCAGAGGCATCCGCCGTCGCGCACTCCCATCGCGGCGCGTTGTGCCTCGGTGAAGAGTCGTTCGTCGCGGCCGACGTTGATGATTTGGCCGATGTCGTCGAATTTGATGCCGCGGGTGCCGGTGTCGCAGAGCAACCGGTCGATGGTTTCCTGCGAGATCGGGATCGGGTTGCCTTCGATCTGCCCGTGAGCGGCGGGTTCG
>NZ_SOHB01000014.1:0-40089 GCF_004403055.1 Cryobacterium sp. TMT1-19 | reverse complement strand
GCCGGAGACGGGGGCGGTGCTGTCGGTAGGCCGGGACCGGTACGCGGTCCCGGAAGACCTGAAACGGTTCCTCCGGGTGCGAGACAAAACCTGCCGGTTCCCGGGCTGCAACCGGTCGGCGGCGCATTGCGACCTGGACCATTCCCTGGATTGGCAGTTCGACGGCCTGATCGCGCACGACAACCTCGCGCATCTGTGTCCGGCGTGTCATGCGTTGAAGAGCGAGACCGGGTGGCGGGTGTTGCACCTCGGTGGCGGCACGCTTGAGTGGACGTCGCCGACCGGGCGCACGTTCGTGAGTGAGCCGGCCACGGTCATCCGCTCGGCGTCGCCTGTGCCGAGACCCGCACCGGAACCGCGCACCCCTGCGGCTGAGTTCGAGCCCGATCCCGAGCTCGACCCGGCGCCGTACTGACGGGCGGCTCGCCCGGCCGCAGATCCAGAACTCAGTCCCACCCCCAGCGGCTCAGTCGCTGCTTTGAGGGGCTAGCGTTGGGTCATGACTGCGATCACTGACGATCTGCCCGCCCGCCTCCTTCACGAAGAGCACGAAGGGTGGCAGGCGATTCTCGCCGGCCGCGGCGGAGACTATTACCGGCGAACGATGACCGCGGACGGACTGCTGATCCTGCCGGGCAGGATCGTCACCCGCAACGAAGCGATCGCCTTCTTCAAGGAGATGCCCGCCATCACGAGCTACCAGCTCCGCGAGCCGGCCGTGGTGCGCCAGAACGAACACGCCGGGGTGCTCGTCTACCGGCTCCTGGCCCACCGCGGCGACGAGGTGATCGAGGCGAACGCGGCCACGACCTACGTATTCGCCGACGGCGGCTGGTGCGTCGCGACGCACCAGCAGACCGCCCTGTAACGACCGGAGAGGGGCAGCTTTTCCGCTCCGCTGGACCGTCCCGGCAGGGTTGTGAACGCCGGAACCCGGGGATACCGTGGTAGACAAACTGCCACAGAAAGGACTCCGCAATGGCTGATTTCGGTAATGAGGGGCTCGCGGACTTATACCGTCGATCCGGTTCGGTGTCGAGTGCCTACGTTGACGTGACCCAGGATGCGCAGAACCCCCGGCGCACCTCCTCCCTGCGCCAGCGCACACTGCGGGAGGCGCTGACCGATGCCGGTGCCCCGGAGATCGACATCAGCACCATCATCGAGCTGATTGAGGAGCCGCCGGGCGTGGGCGGTCCGATAGGCAGGCTGATGTTCGTGCGGCAGGGCGTGGTCGAATTCAACGAGGTGCTCTCCGGGGAGCCGCTCGGCGAGTTGCTGGTCTCCTACGGGCCGGTGCCCGCTCTGATCCCCCTGCTGATCCACCGCCCACGGGACCTCAGGTACGTGGTGGCCGAGGCCGGGCGCGACGGCGGCGAGGTCACCCTCTACCGGCTCAGCCGCTCGCACCCGGTCTCCAAGGTGAAGGTGGAGGGCGACACGGAGTTTCTCACGAAGGTGGGTTCCGAAGACGACTTCCTCGCGAACGGGCGCTATCAGCACCGCACCGAGGAGGTGTGGAAGCGCAACGAGGGCCAGATCGCCGCCGCGATCGACGAGGTCGTGCGGGACAGTAAGGCTGAGCTGCTCGTGCTCACCGGCGACGTGCGTGCCCGCCAGTTGCTCGTCGACCAGCTCTCTCCCGCCAGCCGCGAGGTGCTGCACGTCGTTCCCACGAACACCCGCCCGGGTGGTGCCACGCAGGAGGAACTCGAAGGTGACCTCAATCGCCACCTCGCGGCGATTCTCGCGCAGGAGGAGCACGACGCCCTCGAGCGGCTGGGGACGGGACAGGGCAGCGGCCTCTGCGAGCTCGACTTCGCGGCCGTGGTGCGGGCCCTGCAGCAGGGCCAGGTCGATGTGCTGATGCTGGCCCCGGACCGGATGGCGGGGACGACTCTGATCGCCCTCGACCGCGAGCCGTGGCTGGCAGCCACCTCGGCCGATGCCCTCGGCGCAAGTGAGCTCGGCTCGGTGCCGGCCGCCGACGCGCTGATCCGTGCGGCGATGCTGACGGATGCACGGGTGATGGTGGTGTCTCCCGGGGAGCTTCCGGCGGAGACGAGCGCCGCCGCTCTGCTGCGCTGGTCGACCCTCCCGGCCCCGGCCGAAGCTCCCACCCCCGCGGAGGCCGAGCTCGCGAAGCTTCCCAGCCGCGGCGATGCGGTGACATTCCCGCGTCGTCGCGCAGCATCCGGTACTCCGGAGTCTTAGCCGCGGCCAGAACGGCGTTCAACGTGGCGAAGGCCACGTCACCGTCCGGGCGGCACCCGGGGCGCGCCGGCCTGAGCCTAGGCACGCGGCACGTCGATCTCTTGTTCTATACTGACTAGTCAGTACAAACGAGAGGATCGACGTGCAGTCGACAGTGAGGGCGCACGACCTGGCCCTGCGATTCAAGCGGGGCTCGGTTTACGGGCCCCTGAGCTTTGAGGCCGGCACCGGCCTCACCGTGCTCTGCGGCCCCACCGGCAGCGGCCGCACCAGCCTGATGCTGACCCTGGCCGGTCGCATGAAGCCGAGCGAGGGAACCCTCGAGGTGCTTGGCCACGAGCTGCCCCGCCGGGCCCGCCGGGTGCAGAAGCGCACCGGCATCTCCGGCTTCCACGACATCGACACCCTCGAGGAATCGGTCACCGTCGGCGCCGCAATCCGTGAGCGCACGGCCTGGATCTCCCCCTGGTGGGCGTTCATCCGCTCGGTCGACGACACCGAGGTGCGCCGCGTCTGCGCCCCCGTGTTCGGCGCCGTGCCGATTCCGGCTGCTGACACCGTGATCTGGGACCTCAATGAGGTGCAGACCGTGCTGCTGCGGGCCGCGCTCGCGGTCATGAACGAGCCGAGCATCCTCTTCTTCGACCAGGTCGAGCAGGTGCACGCACCGGAGTCCCGGCGCATCCTCTGGCAGCGCCTCGCCTGTGTCGCCGCCGCCGGAACCAGCGTGATCGCGTCCGCGACCGCGCCCGAAACCGAGATGTGGGCCGAGCTCGGCATCGACCCGGCCGTTGTCGTGATGACCAAGGCCGGGATGACCCCGGCCGTCCCATTGAATCAGGAGACCCGCTGAATGTTCGCCTTCCTCTCCTCCGGCACCGAGCTGCACCGCTTCGGCAAGGGCAAGATGCCCAAGATCGCCCTCGTCGTGCTCATGTTCATCCCGCTCATCTACGGGGCGCTCTACCTCTGGGCCTTCTGGGCGCCCGACCACGAACTCGACCACCTCCCCGTGGCGCTCGTCAACGGAGACGCCGGCGCCAGCCGGGACGGCGAACCGGTCACCGCCGGCCAGGATCTGGTTGACGAGCTGGTCGACGGCCACGAGCTCGGCTGGACCGTGACGAACGGGGCGGATGCCGCCGCGGGCGTCAGGGACGGCGACTACTACTTCTCGGTCACCATCCCGAGCGACTTCTCGGCCAGCGCCGTCTCCGCCGGCACCGACACCCCGCTTTCGGCCAACGTGCAGGTCGACTACAACGACAGCAACAGTTTTCTTGCCACCACCATGGGCAAGCAGGCCATGGTTCAACTGCGGGACGCGGTCGCCACCGAGATCGGCGACCAGACCGTCAATGCGCTCCTGGTGGGGGTGAATGAGGCCGGTGACGGCATCCGTTCGGCAGCGGGTGGCGCCGGCCGGCTGTTCGACGGGCTCACCACAGTGTCGGCCGGGACCGACTCCCTCCTGGTCGGCCTCGATGCCCTTGCCGAGGGAGCGCTCACCCTCGACGACGGCGTTGCGCGCCTCACCGACGGCGCCGGCACCCTGGCGACCGGACTGGACACGCTGTCCGACGGCGCCCGGGCGCTCGCCGGCTCCTCGGTGACCCTCTCCAACGGCACCGTGCAGGTGTCCGAAGGGATGCAGGCCGCCGCCACGGGTGCCGCGACCCTCTCCGAGAAATCGGTGCAGCTCGCCGACGGCGCCGACCAGATCGCCGCGGGAACCGGCACGCTCGCCGGCGGTACCGCCTCGGTGTCGACCGGACTGCACGACCTGCTCCTGCAGATGCAGGCGGCACCGGAAGGCACCCCCGCGTCGGCGTTCCTGCCGGCCGTGGAGCACCTCGGCGCCGGCGCCGGCGCCGTGAACGCGGGTGCCCAAGGCGCGCTCACCCAGACCCAGACCTATGCCGGGCTCAGCGACCAGTTCTCCACCGGAGCCGGGGAACTCTCCGGCAAGCTGATCGCCGGGGCTTCCGGCGCCGCCCAGGTGGCCACCGGTGCCGGGCAACTCTCGGCCGGCGCGTCCTCCCTGGCCGAGGGGGCCGCCACCGCGGCCTCCGGGGCAGACTCCGTACTCGCCGGCAGCGAGCTGCTGAGCGAGGGCACGGGGTCACTGTCCGACGGCACCCGGCAGCTCGTCGACGGAGGCGCGAGCCTGAACACCGGCGCCGCCGAACTCGCCGTCGGCAGCGGCACCCTCGCCGACTCCCTCACCACGGGCGGGCAAAGTGCCCCCGACCTCACCGCGGACCAGATTGCAGAGAAGACGGCCGTAATCGCCAGCCCGGTCACGCTCGTGCAGAAGTGGGAGAACGCCTCCGACAGTTTCGGCGAGGGGTTCGCACCCTTCTTCCTGGCCCTGGCCACCTTCGTCGGCGGGCTGATCACCTGGCTGATCCTGCGGGCTCTGCCTACCCGGGCCCTCGCAAGCGCCGCCTCCGGGCTGCGCTCGACCATGACCGGCTTCCTGCCGGCGATGGCCATCGGGCTCGCCCAGGTCGTGATCATGGTGCTCGTGCTGGTCTACGGCATCGGCCTGCAGCCCGAACACTGGTTCGGGATGAGCGCGTTCCTCTACCTGACGACGCTCGCCTTCCTGGCTCTGCAGCAGATGTTCATCATCCTGCTCGGCACCGCGGCCGGCCGCGTGGTCAGCCTCGTGCTGCTCATGCTGCAGCTGAGTTCGTCGGGCGGCACCTATCCGGTGGAGACCACGCCCGTGTTCTTCCAGGTGCTGCATCCGTTCATGCCGGCGTCGTACGTCGTGACCGGGCTGCGCGAACTGATCACCGGAGGCATCGACTCTAGACTGTGGGTTTCGGTTGCCGTTCTCGCCGTGATGCTGGTCGGCTCGATCGCGATCAGCGCCTGGAGCGCCGGCCGCCAGCGGATCTGGACCGTGGGCCGGCTGCACCCCGAACTGACCATCTAGCGCGGCCCCGGCACCGAACCGAACCTGCCGGCACCGAACCTGCCCGTGGAAAGGAACTCCAATGGCACGCGCCACCGGAACGAAACGCGCCATCCTCGACGCCACGCTGGAGCTGGCCGCGACCAGGGGCATCAGCGGCACCACGATGGATGAGGTCGCCGAGCGGGCCGGGGTGGCCAAGGGCAGCCTGTATTACAACTTCAGCTCCAAAGACAAACTGTTCGAGAAACTGCTGCAGGAGGGGGTCGGCGCGCTCGCCGAGACCCTCCGCGCCGCGTCGGCCGGCCTGCACGGCAGCGCGGCCCTCGAGGCGCTGGTGCGCGCGCTTCTCGACCGGATCGCGGCGAACACAGCACTGTCCAAGCTGATGGCGGCGGAGATCTTCCGCACCGACCGCACCTGGCAGAAGACGCTCTTTGCGCTGCGGCACGAGGCCCTCGCCGTGTTCGCCGACGCGATCGCGGAGGCGAAGCCGGGCAGCCGTGCCGACGCGACCTGCGGTCTGATGGCGTCGAGCGTGTTCGGCGCCGTGCTGATGGCGGGCCTGGAATGGCTCGTTTTCGAACCGGACCGGCCGCGGGACGAGGTCGCCGCGGCCATCCTCGGTTCCCTCTCCGGCGGCCTGTTCGGCGAGGAGCGGTCCGGGCCTTGTTAGGATCGAGTGTGACCGGCGACAATTTGATTAAGCAGCCCGAGACCCTTCTTCCCGCGGAACCGGAGGTGATCGAGGCGCTCCGCCGAGCCGATAGCGGCAGCATTTCCGGCGTGGCGGAGGCCCATCCGACGTCCTCCCTGGCGTGGGCCGTGCTGGCCGACGCCACGCACCTCGAGGGTCGAACCCTGGAGTCCTATGCCTATGCGCGCGTGGGCTACCACCGCGGCCTCGACGCGCTCCGCAAGGCAGGCTGGCACGGCCAGGGCCCGGTGCGCTGGACCCACGAACCCAACCGCGGAGTCCTGCGGGCGCTCTATGCGCTGCGCCGGGCCGCGGGCGAGATCAATGAACAGAACGAGTTCGACCGTCTCACCACCTTCCTGAACGGCGCCGATCCCACGGTGATCAGCCGCCTTGATCAGGAGACCATCACACCGGACGGCTACCGGGCCACCGACCCGGCCCCGCCCACCGAGGCGTTCTTTATCCGAGGAGAAAACTAAATGCCAGCGATCGTTCTGATCGGAGCCCAGTGGGGCGACGAGGGCAAGGGCAAGGCCACCGACCTCCTCGGCAGCCGGGTTGACTACGTGGTCAAATTCAACGGCGGAAACAACGCTGGCCACACCGTGGTCATCGGCACCGAGAAGTACGCGCTGCACCTGCTGCCGTCGGGCATCCTCACCGCCGGTGTCACGCCGATCATCGCCAACGGCGTGGTCGTCGACATTGAGGTGCTCTTCGAAGAACTTGACGCGCTGATCTCCCGCGGCGTGGACGTGTCCGGACTCAAGGTGAGCGCCAACGCTCACATCATCACCCAGTACCACCGCACGGTCGACAAGGTCACCGAGCGTTTCCTCGGCAAGCGCCAGATCGGTACCACCGGCCGTGGCATCGGCCCGACCTACGCCGACAAGATCAACCGCGTCGGCATCCGCGTGCAGGACCTGTTCGACGAGAACATCCTGCGCCAGAAGGTCGAGGGTGCCCTGGCCCAGAAGAACCACCTGCTGGTCAAGGTCTACAACCGTCGCGCGATCACGGTCGACGAAATTGTCCGGGACCTGCTCAGCTACGCCGAGCGTCTGCGCCCGATGGTCGCCGACACCGCCCTGCTGCTGCACGAGGCCCTCACCGCCGGAAAGACCGTGCTCTTCGAGGGCGGCCAGGCCACGATGCTGGATGTCGACCACGGCACCTACCCGTTCGTCACCTCCTCGAACGCGACCTCCGGCGGCGCCGTGACCGGCTCGGGCATCGGCCCGAACCGGATCGACCGGATCATCGCCGTCGTCAAGGCGTACACGACCCGCGTCGGCGCCGGCCCGTTCCCGACCGAACTGTTAGACGAGTCGGGCGAGTTCCTGCGCGCCAACGGTTTCGAGTTCGGCACCACCACGGGGCGCCCGCGCCGCTGCGGCTGGTACGACGCGCCCGTCGCCCGCTACACGGCCCGCATCAACGGGGTGACCGACTTCGTGCTGACCAAGCTCGACGTGCTGACCGGCCTGGACACGATTCCCGTCTGCGTCGCGTACAGCGTCGACGGCGTGCGCTTCGACGAGGTGCCCGTGTCGCAGTCCGACTTCCATCACGCGAAGCCCATCTTCGAGGACTTCCCCGGCTGGACCGATGACATCACCGGCGCCCGCACCTTCGAGGACTTGCCGCGGAACGCGCAGGCCTACGTGCTCGCGATCGAGAAGATGAGCGGCGCCCGCATCTCGGCGATCGGCGTCGGTCCCGGCCGTGAGGAGATCATCTCGCGCCACGATCTCGTCGACTGAGGCAAGCGCGGCTGTGGGCGGCGGTCTGCGGGCTGTGGGCCACGGGCTGTGAACGGCGGGCTGCGGGCGGTGCTGAAGGCCTCCGCCCGGTGGTGCCCTGACGAATCCGACGGAGATTTTGCTGCTGGAGGACGAAAACCGGTCCGCGGCATCCGGTTTCGCCAAAATCTCCGTCGAATTCGTTCGCGCCGACCTGACCGCTGCCGTTCATTCGGTGGCAACCTGGCGCTGCCACAGTGTCGGCATGACTGCCGAACGACCTCAGAGCATCGCCATCGTGGGCCACTATGTGCGGCTCGAACCTCTCACCCGTGCGCTGCTGTCCGAGCTGCACGGCGCGATCGCGCATCCAATGGTTTTCGACGGCGGTTTTGGCGGCGGCCCGGGCGGGCTCCGCACGAACCCGGCCGAGTTCACCGACTGGGCGGATGCCTACGTTCACTGGGCGGGACTGCCCTACGCGGTGCGCTTGGCCGGCGGCCCGCACGCCGGTGACCTCGTGGGCATGTCCACGCTCGGCGACCTGCACCTGCAACACGAGTCGGCCCACGTGGGCTGGACCGCTTACGATCCGCGGGTCTGGGGCACCGCCGTCAACGCGGAGACGAAGCTACTACTGCTCGGGCTGGCCTTCGACCACGGGTTCGGGCGGGTGAAGATCCAGGCGGATGTGATGAACGCGCGGTCCTGCGCGGCCATCGCGGGCATCGGGGCCACGTATGAGGGGATTATCCGCCGGGAGCGGCGCCGGGCCGACGGCAGCTGGCGGGACACCGTGATCTACTCGATCCTCGACAGCGAGTGGCCTCGGGTGCGGGCCGGGCTGCGGGCGCGGCTCGACGGGTACGGCGCGCGTTCGGTTCAGTACCGGGTGCGGCCGCTCGAGACGAGAGACGTGGCCTGACGGCGGCACCGCCGGATGCCCGTTTGCGTGCTCCGGCGCGCCCCGGCGCGTTCCGGCGTGCTCCGGCGCGTGCTGCGGGCCGCGGTCGAGCGCGTCCGTGCGGAGTGTCGGCGGGGCGCGGTACAGTCGGCAGGTGAGAGACGTTCCCGCCGCCGGACGAACCCGGGTCACCCTGCAGTTCCTGGGCATGGGTGTGGTCTGGGGATCCAGTTTCCTGTTCATGAAAGTGGCCCTCGAGGGGGTCACGTTCGGCCAGGTGGCGTGGTCGCGGCTGGTGCTCGGCGGTTTCACGCTCGGCCTGATCGTGCTGGTCAGCCGTCCGCGTGTGGCCAATGGGCCGGTGCTGCCGCGCGAGAAGGTGGTCTGGCTGCATTTCCTGGTGATCGCGATCACCGGATGCGTCGTGCCGCACCTTCTGTTCGCGTGGGCGGAGCAGTACGTGTCGTCGAGTCTGGCCAGCATCTACAACGCCGTGACGCCGATCATGACCGCGGTGATGGCGACGCTCGCGTTCCGGGTGGAGCGGCTCGCGCGCGGGCAGGTGGCAGGCATCCTCGTGGGCATCGCCGGCGTGGTCGTGATCATCGCGCCGTGGCGCTACGCGGCCCTGACCGGCGACCTCTGGGGCCAGCTGGCCTGCCTGGGCGCGGCGGTCTGCTACGGCTTCACGTTCGGCTACACCCGCCGGTTCCTGAGCGGCCGGCCGATCGCCCCCGCGACTTTCGCGTTCTTGAACATCGGCATCGCCGGGGCGATCATGCTTGTGGCCACCCCGGTGGTGGCGGCGCATCCGGTGGCACTGACCGTGCCGATCGTGGCCGGACTGCTCACTCTCGGCGCGCTCGGCACTGGCGTGGCCTACATCTGGCACATCAACGTGCTGCGCGCCTGGGGACCGACGAACGCGTCGACGGTGACGTATGTCACACCCGTCGTCGGGGTGCTGCTGGGGGTGCTCGTGCTCTCGGAGACCTTCTCGTGGCACGAGCCGGCCGGGGCGGCGCTGGTGCTGCTCGGCATCCTGCTGACCCAGCGGCGGCTGCGCTTGCCTGGGTGGGCGGGGTCGGCGCGGCGGTTGGCGCGGCCGGTGAGGGCGGCCCGGCCGGCGGAGTCGTCTGGGTCGTCCGGGTCGTCCGGGTCGGCGGAGTCGCCCGCGCCGCTGCAGCGGTCACGGAGTTAATGGCGACCGGTATGGCGCCGGAATCGACACTTCCGGTCGAGATCGACTCGCGCGCCGGGCGAAGTCGACCGGAACTGTCGACCTCGGCGGAGCGGGCGTGGAATGCGTTGAAGCGGGTGGCCGCTTCCGGGTGGTAGCCCGCGGCCTCCATCGAAGACGGCGGGCAGTGCCGGTCGTGCGGTCACCGCGCGCGAAACGGTATCGTCGAACCATGGCTGCACACGAGGAATTGCCCGCCGGCGCGGGGCAGGAAGCGATCGACGAACTGGGCAGCATCCGTCAGAGTATCGACAACATCGACGCCGCGCTGATCCACTTGCTGGCGGAACGGTTCAAGTTCACCCAGCAGGTCGGACGGCTCAAGGCCACGCACGGCCTGCCCCCCGCCGACCCCGAGCGGGAGCTGCTGCAGATCCAGCGACTGCGCGGACTGGCCGAGGAGGCTCGGCTCGACCCGGCCTTCGCCGAGAAGTTCCTGAACTTCATCATCGCCGAGGTCATCCACCACCACGAGAAGATCGCCGGCACCGAGTCGGCGAACGGGTCCGCGCCGCGAACTGCGGGGGCACGAACGGATGTCGCACGGCCGGTCGTGGGCACCAGCCCCGATTCTTCCGCCACCACGTCGCCGGCCACCTCATGACTTCTCAGACCTCCGCGCTCCCCGGGGCGGCGCGCGCCCTTCCGGCCCAGTTCGGGAAGACCTTCGTCGTCACCGGCGCCAACGCCGGCCTCGGCTACTTCACCACCGAGCAACTCGCCGCCGCGGGCGCCCACGTCGTGCTGGCCTGCCGCAATCTCGCGAAGACGGAAGCCGCGGTCGCGGCCATCCACGCCCGGGTGCCCGGGGCATCCGTGTCGGCGATACCGCTGGACCTGAGCGACCTCACCCAGGTGCACCGTGCCGCGGACGCGCTGCTGGAGTTGCCGCGGATCGATGGGCTGATCCTGAACGCGGGCATCGTGCACCCGCCGCGCACGCGCGAGCTGAGCCCCGACGGGCACGAACTCGTCTTCGCGACCAACTACCTCGGCCATTTCGCGCTCACCGCGCGGGTGCTGCCGGCTCTGCGGCGCACGCCCGGCAGCCGGGTCGTCGCGCTCGGTTCGATGATTTCGCGGCTGCTGGACTCGCCGCTGCTCGACCTGCAGTTGGAGTCCGGCTACAACCGGTGGAAGGCCTACGCGCAGTCGAAGATCGCCATGCAGGTGTTCGGCTTCGAGCTCGATCGACGGCTGCGGGCGGCCGGAGCCGGCGGCACTGACGGGGTGCAAAGCCTCGTCGCACACCCCGGTTACTCGATTTCGGGTCTGACGCCGGGCATCCGCGGGGTCAATCAGCCGTCGCGTGCGAGCCGGTTCGCCGACACCCTGCAGTCCTTCGGTGCTCAAGGCAAGGACGCCGGGGCCTGGCCCACGGTGAGTGCGGCCGTCGACCCGGATGCCCGTGGCGGCGACTACTACGGCCCTCGCTATCTCACGCGCGGCCTGCCGACGCTGCAGGAGCCCACGCGCACCTCGCTCGACCCCGCGGTCGCAGAGTCGCTCTGGTCACGCTCGGAGCTCCACCTCGGCGCCCCCTTCTCGATCTAGCGGGCGCCCCGCTGCACGGCCCCGCGTGCGCTCAAAATGCCGCCATGCAATGGGGAATGACGGCGTTTCTAGCGCACGCGACCTCCTGGAGAGGGTGTGGGGCTGGAGGTGGGATTTAGGGGATCCAACCGCGATCGAGAAGGGCGGTGCGAATTCGGGCGATGATCGCACGGGGAGAGTGGGATTTGTTGACACGGATGACCCGCCACCCTTCTTCCATGGGCTCGTCCAGCCGGTCGATGTCGCGGTGAAACTGTCGTTCGTCTTCGCGGTGCTGCCCGCCGTCATACTCGATCAGGACCTTGTAGCGCAGGTAGGCGAGATCACCCAAGGCCATGAAGGCGCCGTATCGATTGACGAGGGTCAGGTTCACTTCCGGCTCCGGCAGGCCTGCCCGCACGATGAGAAGTCGCAGCACTGTTTCCTTTGCAGAATCGGTGCGCGGACGGACCAGGGCGAGGGCCTCGCGGAGACGACAGGCACCGGGCAAGCCCGCGTGCCGTGCAACGGCCACGTGAAGTTCCGCCATCGTGGCCGGAGGCCGCTGTCGGCGCACGAGGGAGTCGCCAATGATGATCAACTCATCGAGGGTGAGGACCGTCGACAGCTGGACCCACGCGTCGACCGCTGAAGCGACGGCGAGGTGTCCCACCGAAACGACGCGCACCCGGCCCAGCGGAATCAGATGTCCGCGCACGCCCTTGCCCCGGCGGCGCCGGGTCCGAATGCTTGTGCCGACATCCACGATTGACCGCTCGAGGAGTCGCGCGGGGAGAGGCAGGCCGTGGAGAAGCGCGGCCGTCGCGTGGCTGAAGAACTGATCTGACGGCATCCGCACCGCGTAGTCATAGGCCCGGGTGCGCGCTGCTGCACGGATCCGGGCCCAGCTGTCCGCGTCGCTGATGGGGGCCGGTGACGGGCCGCGCCCCACAGGCGCCCGCACGCCGTGGAAGGGCCGCGCGAGGTCGCTGCGCCGCAGTCGCCCGGAATTGACTCCCCACTGTCGAGCGTCGGCGACGGAAAACGGCCCATCACCGAGCCCGGCCGGCAGCTCAGAAGGCGTTCTCATCGCACGATGATGCCACCCGCTGCGATTCGCACGGTGCTCTATCCACAGGCGCCGACCGCAGGCGCTCGTTCGTGCGCGGAAAGTGCCACTTTGATCCCGGCGATGGCGGCCGATTGGTCGCACGCAGGGGCGAAACGGGGTCGGTCGGTCGGAGGGGAGCGGGAGAACGGGCGGAGGAGGAACCCCTACTGCGCGAAACGGGAGGGGAGGGTGCTGCGGTGACGCGTCTGCAAGTCGGCGAGCGACACCGTGAAGTGGTCCTGGATCTCCAGGCTCGCCGAGGTCGAGTCCGTCACGCCGATGCGCAGCACCGGGTAGCCCCGCCCTTCGCAGAGGCCGAGGAACTTCACGTCGTCTTCCCGAGGAACCGATACGATCACGCGCCCGGCCGACTCCGAGAACAGGGCGACGGATGCGTCGATCCCGTCGCGCTCGCAGATGTCGCCGAGCCACACGCGGGCTCCGACCCCGAACCGAAGCACCGCTTCGGCCAGCGTCTGCGCCAGCCCGCCCGAGCTGAGGTCGTGGGCGCTGTCGATGAGCGCCTCGATCGACGCCGCGTGCAGCAGCCCCGCCAGGGCGGCTTCGCCGGCCAGGTCGACGACGGGCGGCAGCCCGCCCAGGTGGTCGTGGATGACTTCGGCCCAGGCCGAGCCGTCCAGTTCCTCGCGGGTCACGCCGAGCAGGTAGATGTTGTGGCCGTCGTCCTGCCAGCCGCTGGGCACGCGGCGGGCGACGTCGTCGATCACGCCGAGCACGGCGACCACAGGGGTCGGGTGGATCGGCTGGTCGCCGGTCTGGTTGTAGAACGACACGTTACCGCCGGTGACCGGGATCTCGAGCGCCAGGCATCCGTCGGCCAGACCGTCGACGGTCCGGGCGAACTGCCACATCACCTCGGGGTTCTCCGGCGAACCGAAGTTGAGGCAGTCGCTGATGCCGACCGGCACCGCGCCGGTCACGGCCACGTTGCGGTAGGCCTCGGCAAGAGCGAGCTGCGCGCCGCGGTACGGGTCGAGCTGGCAATAACGGCCGTTCGCATCGGTGGCGATGACGAAGCCGAGGCCCGACTCCTCGTCGATCCGGATCATGCCCGCGTCGTCGGGGAACGAGAGGGCCGTGTTGCCCATCACGTAGCGGTCGTACTGGTCGGTGATCCAGCTCGGGTCGGCCAGGTTCGGCGAGCCGAGCAAGGCCAGGAACTGCTCGCGCAGCACCTCGGGTGAGGTCGGGCGGGGCAGCGCGGAGGCGCTGTCGGCCTGCAGCGCGTCGAGCCAGGTGGGGTAGGCGACCGGGCGGTCGTAGACCGGCCCGTCGACCGCGACGGTGCGCGGGTCCACATTGACGATCTCCTCGCCGTGCCAGTCGATGATGAGCCGGCCGGAGTCGGTGACCTCGCCGAGCACGCTGGTCTCGACATCCCATTTGGCGGTGACGGCGAGGAAACCGGCGAGCTTCTCCGGGGTGACGACGGCCATCATGCGTTCCTGGCTCTCGCTCATCAGGATCTCTTCGGCCGTCAGGGCGGGGTCGCGCAGCAGCACCTTGTCGAGCTCGATGAACATGCCGCCGTCGCCGTTGGAGGCAAGCTCGCTGGTGGCGCAGGAGATGCCTGCGGCGCCCAGGTCCTGGATGCCCTCGACGAGCTTCTCGCGGTAGAGCTCGAGGCAGCACTCGATCAGCACCTTCTCGGCGAACGGGTCGCCGACCTGCACGGCGGGGCGTTTGGTGGGGCCGCCTTCGGAGAAGGTGTCCGAGGCGAGAATGGATGCCCCGCCGATGCCGTCGCCGCCGGTGCGGGCTCCGAAGAGCACCACCTGGTTGCCGGTGCCGGTGGCGTTGGCGAGGTGCAGATCCTCGTGGCGCAGCACGCCCACGGAGAGCGCGTTGACGAGCGGGTTGCCCTGGTAGACCTTGTCGAACCAGGTCTCGCCGCCGATGTTGGGCAGGCCGAGGCAGTTGCCGTAGAAGGAGATGCCGGACACGACGCCGTGCACGACGCGGGCGGTGTCGGGGTCGTCGAGACGTCCGAACCGGAGGGCGTCCATCACGGCGACGGGGCGGGCGCCCATCGAGATGATGTCGCGCACGATGCCGCCGACGCCGGTCGCGGCACCTTGGAACGGCTCGATGTAGGAGGGGTGGTTGTGCGACTCGATCTTGAACGTGACCGCCCAGCCCTCGCCGACATCCAGCACGCCGGCGTTCTCGCCCATGCCGACCATGAGGTTCTTTTTCATGGCGGGGGAGACCTTCTCGCCGAACGAGCGCAGGTACTTCTTCGAACTCTTGTAGGAGCAGTGCTCGCTCCACATCACCGAGTACATCGCGAGCTCGCCGCTCGTGGGGCGGCGGCCGAGGATCTGTCGGATCTCGGCGTACTCGCCCGGGGTCAGCCCCAGCGCGTCGAACGGCTGCTCTTTCTCGGGCGTCGCAATCGCGTTTGCAACGGTGTCGGCAATGCCGCGGGAGGGTGTGGTGGTAACAGCGGTCACGAGTGGCGTTCTCCCAGAGATAACGAATGCTTGACCTAACGAGTCTACCCGCCGCGCCGCTCCAGCGCCGGTTCCGAGGCCGCCCGGCTATAGCCTGGCAGCGGCCTGGCCGCCCGCTAGCTGCGCCCGCCGGGAGGACCCAACGACAGCATCACCGTCATGATCGCCACCGCGGCCACGGCGAAACTGCTGACCAGGATCACCGGACGGTTCAGCATCCAGCGCAGCAGCGTGCCCACCCAGGTGTGGTCGCGCGGGTCGTCGGTGGCGACGCGGCGCCAGTCGCCGTCGAGCCGGCCGGTGCGGTCGAGACGGATGTCGAACGGCACCGTCGCGTAGGGCACGATCGCCGTGGCGACGGCGAGCACCATCAGCCGGACCGGCCAGCGCTGGTTCAGGCCCACCAGCACGGCGGTCAGGGCGTAACTGATGAAGACGAACCCGTGCAGGGAGCCGGCGATCCGCACCGGGGTGCCGCCGGCATCCGCCACGTATTTCAGCAGCATGCCGCCGATCAGGAGGGTCCAGGTCACCGCCTCAGCGATGGCGATGGTGCGGTAGAAGAGGCGGGGAGACACGGGGGAACACTCCAGGGGGTGGGGAACGGGACGAAAGAAGGGGGGAGCTTCGATCTTCGCAGGGTTGCGGGGGAGCCGCGCATCGGCCGAACGGATGACACGGCGGATCAGTGGGGCAGAGGGCTACCCAGCCGACTGTGCGAGTCTGAAGGAATGACGTACCTTCCCGCAGACACCCGTTACGACTCCATGCCCTACCGCCGCACCGGTCGCAGCGGCCTCAAACTTCCCGCCATCTCGCTGGGCCTCTGGCAGAACTTCGGCGGCACCGCGCCGATGGAGACGCAGCGTGCCATCCTGCGCCGCGCCTTTGACCTGGGCGTCACCCACTTCGACCTGGCCAACAACTACGGGCCGCCCAAGGGCAGCGCCGAGAGCAACTTCGGTGTGCACCTCGCTCAGGACTTCGCCCCGCACCGCGACGAACTGGTCATCTCGACCAAGGCCGGCTACGACATGTGGCCGGGCCCGTACGGCAACTTCGGCTCGCGCAAGTACCTGCTCTCGAGCCTCGACCAGTCCCTCGGCCGGATGGGCCTGGACTACGTCGACATCTTCTACTCCCACCGGGCCGACCCGGACACCCCGCTCGAAGAGACCATGGGCGCGCTGCATACGGCCGTCACGAGCGGCCGGGCGCTGTACGCCGGCATCTCCTCGTACTCGCCCGAGCGCACCCGGCAGGCCGCCGCGATCCTCGCCGAGATGGGTACGCCGCTGCTGATCCACCAGCCCTCCTACTCAATGTTCAACCGGTGGGTCGAAGACGGACTGCTCGACACCCTCGACGACCTCGGCGTCGGCTGCATCGCCTTCTCCCCGCTGGCGCAGGGGCTGCTCACCGACCGCTACCTGAACGGGGTGCCCGAGGGGTCCCGAGCCTCGCAGGCCGGCTCGATGAGCCGCGAGATGGTGAACGACCAGACGGTGGGGCGCATCCGTGCCCTGACCGAGATCGCGGATGCCCGCGGTCAGTCGCTCGCCCAGCTCGCCCTGTCGTGGGTGCTGCGACGCGAAACCGTCACCACGGCGCTCGTCGGCGCCTCCTCGGTGAAGCAGTTGGAGACGAACATCGCCGCGATCGACAACCTCGCGTTCACCGACGCCGAGATCACGGCGATCGACGAGCACGCCGTCGACATGGGCATCAACCTGTGGGAGCCGTCCAGCGCCGTCTAGCCTGGCGACATCGACGGATGATTCGGGCGGGCCGCTGCGGCGCCCGCGCCGTGATCGCCGGGAAACTTTCCTGGACAGTTTATTAAAAGCAGAGTTATCCTTTTAATGAATCGTACGATGAGATCGAGGAGACTGCTAGTGGCAAGAATGAGTGTGGAAGTGGAACTCGAGAAGGGCCAGGTGACGAAGTACCGGCGTCACGAGAACGGGCGTGGACTGGTGTCGCCCGGTGCCCAGGTGAACCCGAGCGCCTACGTGTCGAGCGCAACGTATGTGGAAAGTGACGCCCAGGTCGGGCCTGAATCGTGGATCGGGCAGGGGAGCTGGATCGACCACGGGGCGATCATCGGCGCGCGGGTCTTCGTCGGCGCGAACGTGCATATCGGAGCCGATGCGATTGTCGGAAACGAGGCGCGCCTGGCCAGCAACACGGACATCGGCCGTGGGGCTTTCATCGCCGATGGTGCGGTCATCGACCACGAAATTGCGGTCCCGGAGTTCACCGACGTCAGTGCGCGGCCGACCGCCCGAGCACGCACGGTTCCACCGGGGGGCCTGTCGGCGGCATCCGGTCCCGACCGTGCCGGATGGCGGCGAACCTGGGGTGCTCGACGCACGCCGTCACCTCGCCTGCCGGTCCCCCCGGTGTTGGTCACGGTGTCCTAAGCCTCAATCCACCGGTGAGGCTGGGGAATTGACGGCGCGTAAAACAGAGAATGCCTTCCAGATCAGGAAAAGTAGAACTTACTTAGGGTTCATTTCGACTGACACGAAAGGCATCTCGTAGATGCAATTTTTCCATAGATCCACGGCCTTGTCAGCGTCCTTCGATGACACCAATCTCGTGTCGGCCGCCGGACTCGTCCCTGCGATGATGTTGGCCGCCTCCACAGGCCTGGGCGAGCTTGCCAGCCGGTGGTTGACGTTGCCGGGGTACTTCGGGGCGAACGCGGGGTTGAAAGTCACCGCGTTGGTCGCGGGGATGCTCGCCGGCGCGGACTCGATCGATGACATGGCTCTGCTCCGCCACGGCGGGATGAAGAAACTCTTCGCCGATGCCAGACATCAGGCGCTTGCGCGGAGATCGAAGGGGCCATTCGCCCGGCTCGTTCGGCCGCCTGAAACCATTCACCCTTGGAGTCAACTGAACTCGAGGCAGTCCCTTGTGAGTCTTGTGCGTCTTGTGCGTCTTGTGCGATTTGTGAGTCTTGTGAGTTTGGGCCGCACCCGACATTCCTGCCAAATGTGGGCACGCGTGAACCTCTCCGCCCGTAAAGGCGCCGGAGTCTGCCCGCCACACGCCCGACGCGCGGCACACTCGTCCGGTGCGCTGCGATCCGCCGCAGACGGAAAACCAAGCTAATGCAGAGTATGAAATGCTTTATAAGCGTTAGTGTATAAAATAATAGGCGTTAGGGAGGAGATTCAATGGTCGAGAAGCGATTAACCCCCATCCCCGTCCGGCGTGCTCTCCGTGAACTTGGTATGGACATTCAGACGTGGCGGAAACTTCTCGGGTTGACTGCGGCGCAGGTCGCCGATCGCGCGGGCATGAGCCGGGCAACCCTCCACAAGCTGGAATCGGGGCAGGGAGGCGTCAGCCTCGAGACCGCGCTGCGTGTCTTCCGGGCACTTGGAATCATGGACACGGTCGTTGAGAGCGCCGACCCTTATCGCAGCGACATCGGCCGGCTTCGCTCCGAGGAAGTTCTCCCGCAGCGTGTGCGTCAGAGCCGGCCGAAGAAACAGGCCGATGTCTGACGCGGAAGTCTGGGTGCAAATAGACGGTGTCGACGTCCGCGCGGGCACGGTCTACGCGCATCGTCGACGCAACTCCGAGAGCGCCACTTTCACCTACGACATCGATTATCTGGCCAGACCAGACGCGTACTCGTTCGATCCGGGGCTACCCCTCTCATCCGGGTCTTTCAACACTGCGGACGGGCGTCGCCTTTTCGGGGCGTTCACGGACTGCGCTCCCGACCGCTGGGGACGCAAACTCATCGAAAGATCCGAACATCACCGTGCCGCACAAGGCGGTGGAGCTGAACGCAGTTTCGGCGAACTTGATTACACGCTCGGTGTTCGCGACGACCTTCGTCAGGGCGCCTTCCGGTTCCGTCATCCGGGGACCACTGATTGGCTGGGGCCGGCGGCTGCAAGCGTGCCGCACCTGGTCGGCCTGTCGAGGCTTCTCCACGCTGTTGAATCTGTTGAGAGCGACCATCCCGATGACGAATCGTTGCGGCTACTCCTGCGTGCGGGAAGCTCTATCGGTGGTGCCCGGCCCAAAGCTGCCGTTGTCAACGGCCGGGGTGCATTGCTCATTGCGAAGTTCCCCCGTGTTGCCTCCGACGAATGGGACGTCATGGCGTGGGAGCAGCTCGCTCTGACGCTGGCCAGCCGGGCAGGCATTCGAACGCCGCGCAGTGAATTGATGAGTGTCGCAGGCCGGAACGTGCTGCTGCTCAACAGGTTCGACAGAGTCGGGGATCGTCGCATCGGATATGTGAGCGCTATGACGATGCTCGAAGCAGTTGACGGCGAGCACCGCAGCTACTTGGAAATCGCCGAGGTCATTGAGCAGTCATCCTCATCTGCGACGCGTGACCTTCGCGAGCTGTGGCGCCGGATCGCGTTCTCAATCCTGATCTCTAACACCGACGACCATCTCAGAAACCACGGGTTCCTCCGGTCGGACACCACACGCAGCTGGGACTTGTCTCCCGCGTTCGACCTCAACCCCAACCCGGCAGCGGGACCCAAGGAGTTGTCCACGTCCATCGACTACGACACCTTTTTCGCGGACACCGCCGCCCTCCTAGACGTGGCTCGGTACTTCCGTGTGAAAGACGCCGTCGCATTGCTATTAGAAGTCAAGGCCGCTGTCTCCGGGTGGGTCGTGGAAGCCCGCCGACTCAACATCCCGGAAAGCGAAATTGACCTCATGGCTGGCGCGTTCGTTGCCGGATGAGCCCAGCAGGCTGGACGGGCCGAGTGTTCAAGTACCCGACGCCGGTAGCGGGGGTTTCGCGATCTGATTCATCTGCTCACGCTGGCGCTGAAGAGCCGGAGCGAGCACGGTATCAGCGATTTCCGAGACCAGGCGTGGAACTAATCGGATAAGCCGTTTGCGGGGCTTTGTTGCGCGTAGGCCAACTGCGCGCAACAGAGACTCGGCCGATGGAACTCTCCCTCGCTCCGTATCCGCTAGGGGTTCTGCGAGGATTGAATCCCATTAGATGCTGACCGGACTCGCCCGGCCGACCATTGGCGTCGTGCAGATCGTCGGGAACAACGTTATTGGTGGATGGCACAACCCGCGCCCGCAGTAGTTTCTTCCCGACGTGCCCGGCTTCTAGGGCTGAATGTCGGCCAAGGAATTTATTGCGGGGACTCGGGCGACTCGTCGCGATCGACCGGCGCATCCTGGGCGGTCTCGTCGGAACGTTACCCGGCAGCGGCCCCGACGCGACTTTCCCAAATTGCCTCAGTAGAACCTTCGTGCAGGGCCTTGGCCAGTGGCAGGAGAGTTCGGCGTAGGAGCGCTCGCCCCGCAGGGTGCAGTAACCGCCTCTCTTTGCTGAGATCGACGAGGGCGACAGGCTCACCTGGCGAGCTCTGCTAGCTCCTCGGCGAGCAGACCCTGCAGCGTGGCCAAGTCGGGGCAAGCATCGGGGTCGGCGATGAGAGTGATCGTGAGATCGCCTGCGTATGAGAGCACAGTGAATGAGACGGTCACGTTTCCCGTCGCGGCGCTCAGCGGGACAATCGCGGTGACCGGGCAGCCAAAGATTGAGAGTCGCTGTTCTGGCCCGCGCAAATTGCTTACAAAGGTGTGGATTAGACGCTGCCGGTCGACGAACCATTGGAATAGTCCCAGCTGCGCGAGCACCCGGAAAAACGGGCCGAGCAGGGCGGTCGTCGCACCGGGCGACGACCGTTTGGCCTTCCGGGTCCCCTCTGCTACGAATCGCAATCGACTTTCCGCGGCGCCGACGCCGGGTACCCGGATCGGGATAACCCCGCTGCGATTGCCTAGGTCTCCGTGCGTCGTGGCGCGCCGCTCGGAGAACGGCACCGAGACGATGAACCGGTCGACAGCCTCGTCGCGCAACGCGAGGAGCCGGTGCAGTGCGCCACCGATCGCGGTGAGCACGACGTCGTTGACCGTGGCTTTCTGGGCGTGACCGGCGTTGCGGATTTCGTCCAGCGCCACCGTGACCGTAGCGAGGCTTCGTCGCGGGCCGGTCGGTCGGTTGAGCGAGGTTGACCTCAGGCGCGTCCACCGCACCGACCGCAATTCCCGGGCCGCATCAAGGAGGCGGCGCAGCAGAGCGGGGAGAGCTCGCAGTGAACCTAGCCGGCGGGTCCAGGCGTCGATGGCGAGCTGGCGAATGGATGCTTGCGGCCGCGGGAAATCGGATTCACGCGTCTTCGGGCCCACGGCCCTGGGCGTCCCGGTAGCGTCCGACTGGTCGACGAGCCCGCCCAGCACGACCAGGCCAGCCACGCCGTCGGCGAGCACGTGGTGAAAGACGACGATCAACGCGGCTTGGTGCCGCGCTACTCCGGTGACAAGAGTGGCTGCCCAGAGCGCACGGGTGCGCGGCAGCGGAGTGACGAGCAGCACTGCGGCTAGATCGAGTACCGCCTGCTCGCCCCCGGGGGCCGGGCAGGGGACGACGCTCACGTGCTGGGTCACGTCGAAATCGGCATCGTCCGCCCAGATCGGACGTCCGC
Organism: Cryobacterium sp. TMT1-19; assembly: GCF_004403055.1. Lineage (NCBI taxonomy): Bacteria > Bacillati > Actinomycetota > Actinomycetes > Micrococcales > Microbacteriaceae > Cryobacterium > Cryobacterium sp. TMT1-19. Next base: position 18,745 of record NZ_SOHB01000014.1, on the reverse strand, counting down.
AGCCGAACGGCGCGGGCACGAGCCTCTGCCGTAGGCGCGGCACGCCCGGTAGACGCTGGGCGAGAAGGTCGACAGCCCGCTCGACATCGAGCCCAGTCCCCGTACCGAGCACGTCAGCCGTGTCGATGATCAGCACGGCACCTACCTGCAGTGGCGAGGCTCCACGCTCGGTTGCCAGCGACATCAGATCGTCGGTACTCACCCGGTCGATCGAAAACGACACCCCCATTTCCCCAACCTATACCCACGGCAATCGGGCACGTCGTGCCTGTGATTGAGCCTGGCAAAAACACGGACAATCTCGACCACCGGCGGTGTGGCGAACCCCGACATGAACCCGTTCTCTCGGTGCGTGGACTTGGTGACGGATGTCTCATCACTGATGCCACCGGATATGCGGCCTTAGGATTCCCGGAGGCTCCAGCTACCACGAGGGCGAGCGAACACGGTGCGCAACGAGACCCGTTTGGTGTACTAGACCGACCTTCGAACTCGGGCTGGCGCGCCGGCCGCTGTGGCGTCGGGGTTGTAGGTGATGGTGTATTGGTTGTATTCGAAGTAGACGAACTGGTCACGGGGGGGCAGTGGGATGCCAACGGCCGTCGCCGCGGGTGGCGAGTCGCCGGGTGCCGAAAGCTCGGTAGTCGCTCACGGGTGTCGACCAGAGTTAAGGGGTGAAGGTGGAGCCGTCCGGGGTGGTGCTCATCCGGTCGTCGGAGATGAAGTCGACGAGGTCGCCGTCGCAGAAGGTCAGGTCGGCGGTCACGGTCTGCGCACCGTTGGTGAAAACCCCGCGGACATGGCTGTCGTCGAGGGGCTGCCAGACGATTGGGGCGTCAATGAACGCCGCGGGGGCGAGGATGCAGAGGTCGTTGAACAGTGTCACGGTTTCGGCCCGATCCATCTCCGGCCCTGCAGCATTTGCCATCGGCAGCATCGAGCACAGCTTGACGCGCATGGTGGCGGTGCGCCCGACGAGGACGTGGAGGACGTCGACCGGCAGGCCGAACATCGTGGCGTCCATCCAGAACAACCGGCTGGGCGCGGGCCCGTAGGTGTTGACCTGCTCACCGGTGTAAGTCATCCATCGCGACGTGGCGCTGGCACGTATCCGGCCGTGAATATTGGCGCGCAGGGAAGACACCCGGGGTTGACCGACTGCCCCGGAGCGACGGACGTGCTCGGCGACCAGCCGTGGCAGGTGGGCCAGGTTGGCTTCGGTCACGGCTACGCCGGAGCGCGGTTGGGCTTCGCTGAGCGCGGCCTGGACGCGACGGGAATCTGGGGGCACCTCTGTTGCCACTACGCGATCCGCACGCTCATGGTTGGGGCCGCCCAGCATGCTCGCCGTGACCCCGACCGGGTCTCTTTCGTTGCCGCACTCCGCATCGCCCGCCGTTCCGTGGCCCAGGGCGCTTTTTCCACCTCCGCAGCCTGACCACGCCAAAGCGGTCTGGCGCCACGCCATCCTCGCCCTCGTCCGGCGCCTGAACCCGGCGCGACGACGGCGATCACACCCTCGCGTCATCAAACGCAAGGTCTCGAAGTGGCCCGCCAAACGCTTCCACCACGCGCACTGGCCACAACCCCTCCACGAGCCAGAAATCACCACTCAAACGCTTAAATGAACGGTATTGAGGCTAAGCGGAGGAGGAACCGGCGAGGGAGAGAATTCAATTTTGAGTCGTCCTCAGTCGTGGCTGGCAGGCTCTGTTTCGGGGCCCGCCGAGTGCCGGGCAAGCACGTAGAGCAGGTCGGAGAGCCGGTTGAGGTAGTGCCGCGCGTCGTCGCTGACCGGATGCCCGACCACACCGGCCCGCACCGTGTGCCGCTCGGCCCGCCGCACCACCGTTCTGGCCAGATCGATGGCGGCCTCGGTGGGCGTCGACCCGGGGATGAGGAAAACCGGCCGCAGCGGCCGGGCGGTCACCAGCCCGTCGATGATTCTCTCCAGCTCCGTGACCATGTCCGGAACGACCAGCGATATGCGCGGGACGAGGCGGTCGCGGTGAGCCGGGTTCACGACCAGATCGGCTGCGACGACGAACAAATCGCGCTGCACGCGGAACAGGATCGCGGCATGCTCGGGCTCGGCGCATCCCGCTCGCGCCAGACCGAGGGCAGACACCGCTTCGTCGATGTCGCCGACCGCGTCCATGAGTTCATCACCCTTGGAGACCCTGCCGCCATGAAGCATCCCGGTGCTGCCGGCGTCGCCGGTTCTGGTGTAGATTCTTGCCATTTCGTGGCCTCCCGTTGATCGCCGGACTAGGTTGACGAAGCTGGGCCGGTACCGGACAATTCCATCGTTTCATGCATTCGCGTGCCGGTGCGGCTGTCTGCCGTCGGTGCGCGGGTGCCCGGCCACCGTTGGGATGCTGCACGCCGCGCGGAACATCACCCCCCAATCGACGTGGTTGCGCCGCGGGCTCAGATTTTCCCCTTCAGCAGCGCAACTTTTTTCGGTGGGGATCTGATGCGGGCCGTCGTCCTGGCCGGCGGCGTCGCGGCATTGATGGGCCGGCCTGTGCGTGCAGCCCTGCTCCGCACCGCCAGGCGGGCTTTTTTCTGCCGCACTGCCCGTCGAGGACACGCCCGAGCCGAAGCAGAAAAACACAATCACTACATGTAGTGGTTCACTGAGGAGTTGACACCCACTGGTAGTAATATGGCATTCGGGTGTCGTGAGTGGGGAGCGAACGTGAGCAGCAGGAATCAGAACGCCGAAGCCGGGTCTGACGGAAGCGATCAGGGTGCGCATAGTGCCGGACTGGCCATCGAGCGCCACTTCAGCACGCCCGGGGTCCACCCGTACGACGAGGTGGTCTGGGAGCTTCGCGATGTCGTGCAGACGAACTGGAAGAATGGCGAAACCGTCTTCGAGCAGAAGGGTGTCGAGTTCCCGGACACCTGGTCGGCGAACGCCTCCACCATTGTGAGCACGAAGTACTTTCGCGGGGCCATCGGGTCGCCCGAGCGGGAGTCCAGCCTCAAGCAGCTGATCGACCGGGTGGTCACGCAGTATGTGGTTGCCGGGTCGGCGAACGGGTACTTCGCCGGGGACGGCGACGCGGAGGTCTTCGGTGCGGAACTGACCTGGCTGCTCCTGCATCAGGTCTTCTCGTTCAACTCCCCGGTGTGGTTCAACGTCGGGACGCCATCGCCGCAGCAGGTCAGCGCCTGCTTCATCCTCTCGGTCGAGGACACAATGGAGTCCATTCTCGGCTGGTACCGCGATGAGGGGATGATCTTCAAGGGCGGTTCTGGGGCGGGGGTGAACCTGTCCCAACTGCGTTCCTCCAAAGAGCTGCTCTCCTCCGGCGGAACGGCCAGTGGGCCCGTCTCGTTCATGCGCGGCGCCGATGCCAGCGCGGGCACGATCAAGTCCGGCGGGGCGACCCGGCGTGCTGCCAAAATGGTGGTGCTCGACGTGGACCACCCGGACATCGTGGAATTCATCGAGGCCAAGTCGAGGGAGGAAGGCAAAATCCGCGCTCTGCGGGATGCCGGCTACGACATGGACCTCGGCGGTGCGGACATGGCGAGCGTGCAGTACCAGAACGCCAACAACACCGTTCGGGTCAGTGACGAGTTCATGCGAGCCGTGGAAAACGGCACCAGCTTCTCCCTCACCTCCCGGCAGGACGGAAGCGAGATCGAGTCAGTGCACGGACCGGGCCTGTTCCGTCAACTCGCCCAAGCGGCGTGGGACTGCGCCGACCCGGGAATCCAGTATGACGACACCATCAACGACTGGCATACCAATCCCGAATCGGGTCGGATCACGGCGTCGAATCCCTGCTCGGAGTACATGTCGCTCGACAACTCGTCCTGCAACCTGGCCTCGCTCAATCTGCTCAAGTTTCTGCGCGCCGACGCCGTCCCGGGGGAGGACGTGTTCGACACGGATGCCTTCGTTCGGGCGGTCGAGCTGATCACCACGGCGATGGACATCTCGATCTGCTTCGCCGACTTCCCGACGCCGGCCATCGGTGAGACGACCCGCGCGTTCCGCCAGCTGGGCATCGGCTACGCCAACCTCGGTGCTCTCCTGATGGCCGCCGGTCACGCCTACGATTCCGAGTCGGGCAGGGCAGTGGCCGCCGGGATCACCTCCCTGATGACCGGAACCGCCTACCGGCGTTCGGCCGAGCTGGCCGGAGTGGTTGGCCCGTACGAGGGCTTCGCGCGCAATGCGGAGGCCCACACGAGAGTCATGCGCAAGCACGAGGCAGCCGACATCGCCCTGCAGACCTCGGGTGGCATGAGCGGCGAGATCCATGATCGGGCGTCGGCGGCCTGGCAGCAGGCCCTGATGTTGGGGGAGGTGTCCGGCTGGCGAAACGCGCAAGCCAGTGTTCTCGCTCCCACCGGCACGATCGGCTTCATGATGGACTGTGACACCACGGGAATCGAACCGGATTTCTCACTGGTGAAGTTCAAGAAGCTGGTGGGTGGCGGCTCCATGCAGATCGTCAACCAGACCGTGCCCCGAGCGCTGCGCGGCCTGGGGTACCCGCAGGAGGCCGCCGAGGCGATCGTCGAACACATCGCCCTGCACGGACAGGTCATCGGTGCCCCCGGGCTCGAACCGGAACACTACGCGATCTTCGACTGCGCCATGGGAAAGAGGGCCATCGCGCCGATGGGCCACGTGCGCATGATGGCCGCGGTTCAGCCGTTCCTCTCCGGAGCCATCTCCAAAACCGTCAACCTCCCGCAGAGCGCAACGGTCGACGAAGTGGAGGAGGTCTACTTCCAGGGCTGGAAGCTCGGGCTCAAGGCGGTGGCCATTTACCGCGACAACTGCAAGGTCGGTCAGCCCTTATCGGACGGCAAGGCCGCCCCGGCGTCCGTGCCGGTCGTGCAGCCCGCGTCGCCGATCCGGCGGCGACTCCCGAAGTCCCGCACGTCGATCACCACGTCCTTCGCCGTCGCCGGCGCCGAGGGGCATCTCACGGCGGGGTTGTACCCCAACGACGAACTCGGCGAGATCTTCCTCCGGCTGGGCAAACAGGGTTCTACTCTGTCCGGGGTCATGGACGCATTCTCCATCGCGGTCTCGATCGGCCTGCAGTACGGGGTGCCGCTGCCGACCTACGTCGAGAAGTTCACCAATCTGCGCTTCGAACCGGCGGGGATGACCGATGACCCGGACATCCGGATGGCGCAGTCGATGATGGACTACATTTTCCGCCGCCTGGCCCTGGACCACCTGCCGTTCGCCACGCGCTCGTCGATGGGGATCTTCACGACCGCCGAGCGCGTTTCCCAGCTCGATGCGGGTGGCTCTGAAGCAACGGAAACGGCGCCACCGAGCCAGGTGCTGCCTCCGGCCCAGCCGCCTGCAGGGGCGACTCGAGCGGTGCATTCCTCGGCGGAACTACTCGAGGCTCAGCAGGGTCTCAGCCTGGATTCGCCGCTGTGCATGTCGTGCGGCACCGCCATGCGTCCGTCCGGTTCGTGCTACGTCTGCGAAAGCTGTGGCAGCACGAGCGGCTGCAGCTGAGGCCATCGCTGCCTGACGGCGGTGGGCTGTCGGCGCCGATCTTCGACATCGTGCTCAAGGGCCTCACCATTCGCGGTTCGATCGGGGGCACCCGCCGTGACCTTCTCGAAGCCCTGATTTTCCACAACCGTGGAGTGTTCCACCCGGCTGTCGCCACTGGCCGCCTCGAGGAGCTGACCGACGTCCTCGACGAGATGCGCCAGGGCAGGATCGATGATCGGATCGTCATCACGGACTCGGCGCACCCGCTGCCGATGCGGCGTCGGACGGGGGGCTCGCCGTCGTCAACTGGATGACGGCCAGCGCGGACCGAGCGTGGACCGCGGCCTCGGCGGCGGTCACCGGTTCGAGCAGCCCGAGCAGCCGCCGCCGGTAGTCTTCGCCCAGCAGCAGTGCGTAGAGCTGCTCGGCACGGGCAGCGGCCGCCTGGCCGTGCTCGGCCCGAATGTGGTCTGCGAGGCGCGCGATGTGGCGCATGTCGCCGTTGTCGTGCAGCCGTCGGGCGAGTTCGGGAAAACGCAGCGACTCGGCGATCACGAGGCGGTGTAGTCCGATCATCTGGGCCGAGTGCAACCCGTACACGATACGCGCGGCGAGTGATTCCAGCGTCTCCGGACGGACAGGCTCGCCACTGACGTTCGCGGCGAGGCGTCGCTGCATCTCGGTGAAGACGCCATCCTTGTCGCCGAAGTAGGTGTAGATGGTGCGCTTGGTGACGCGGGACGCGGCGGCAATCCGGTCCACCGTCGCCTTGCCGAAGCCATATTCGAGGAAGACCGGCAACGCGGCGTCGAGGATCTGGCCTCGACGCTCGACGCGCCCCGCCTCCGTGGGTCGGCCGCGCTTGCGAACCGGGCTCGCTGGGGTCGCTGAGTCCATGTCCGGCCCTTCGGATCTTCAAAAAAACGTTTAACGCAAACGTACTCTCGGATGTAGAATGAAACTAATTCGTATCATTAAAATTCGATGCGACTCTTCGATCTCCGACCTCACGAAGGCCGAGCAGGGAGTTCTTCCATGACCACTCGACCGCGTACAGCCGTGGCGACCCAGTCCCGACCAACCACTTCCCCGGGTCGGCCGACCCCGGGCGCAAAACCCGATGTCTCCCCGGCCGACCGGGAACTCTTGACCGGGTTCTACCGCCAGATGATGCTCATCCGCCGGTTCGAAGAGCGAGCCGCACGGGCCTACACGCAAGCGCTGATCGGCGGCTACTGCCACCTGAATCTCGGCGAGGAGGCTGCGGTCGTCGGGCTCATGTCCGCGCTCCGCCCGAGCGACTACCTCTTCACCAACTACCGCGAGCATGGCTACGCGATCACCCGCGGCATCCACCCCAACCGGGTGATGGCCGAACTGTACGGCCGATCCGACGGGGTGTCCAAGGGGTGGGGCGGCTCGATGCACATGTTCGACCTCGAGAAGCGGATGCTGGGCGGCTACGGCATCGTCGGCGGCCAGATCCCGCTGGCGACGGGGGCCGCCCTGGCCATCGACTACCGCGCCGGCGACGAGATCGTGCTGTGCACGATGGGCGATGGCACCACGAACATCGGAGCATTCCACGAGTCTTTGAACATCGCGTCTCTCTGGAACCTTCCGATCGTCTACGTCATCATCAACAACAGGCTGGGAATGGCCACGACGGTAGACAAGGCTTCGGCTGAGCCGGACCTCTACAAGCGCGCATCCGCGTACCGGATGGCGTCGGAACGCGTCGATGGGCTCGATCCCGTCGCCGTGTTCGAGGCCGCCCAGCGTGCCGTTGCTCAGGCTCGCAGCGGTAAGCCCTTCCTGCTCGAGGTCGTGACGGAACGACTGCGTGGGCACTCCGTCGTCGACCCGGCCAAGTACCGCTCCGACGAGGAGATGTCCCTGGTCAAGGAACGAGACCCGGTGCACACCTTCGCCGGCAAGCTGGTCGCGGACGGTCTGCTCGACGAGCAGGAACTGGCGAAGATCGACGAGGAAGTAACCCTTCAGGCAACCGAGGCGGCGGCGTTCGCCGAGAACAGCCCGTTCCCGAATGTGTCGACCCTGTTCGACTACACCTACGCCACAGCCGTGGCCAATGACTCCCATCGGTTGCCCGGGCAGCCTCTGTTCGAGCCGGCACCGATCCCCGACTACGGAGTCAACCAATGAGCATCATGACCTATCGCCAGGCACTGCACGACACGCTGCGTTCCGAGATGCTGCGTGACGAAAATGTGTTCCTGATGGGTGAGGAGATCGGTCTCTTCGAAGGCGCGTACAAGATCACCGCGGGCATGCTCGACGAGTTCGGCGAGAAGCGCGTGCGGGACACCTCGATCGCCGAAGAGGGTTTCACCGGTGCCGCCATCGGCGCCGCGATGCTCGGGCTCCGCCCCGTGGTCGAGATCATGACCATCAACTTCTCCCTGCTCGCGCTCGACCAGATCGTGAACCACGCCGCCAAGATCTACGGCATGTTCGGTGGACAGGCCCGAGTGCCTCTCGTCATCCGCACGCCGGGTGGCGGCGGACAGCAGCTGGGTGCGACCCACTCGCAGAACATCGAGCTCTTCTACGCCTTCGTCCCCGGGATGAAGGTCGTCGCACCCAGCACGCCGGCCGACGCCAAGGCGCTTCTGATCGCGGCGATCCGGGACGATGACCCCGTGCTGTTCCTGGAAAACCTGTCGCTCTACAACATCAAGGGCGAGGTGCCTGACGGCGACGTGTCGGCCGAAATCGGCAAGGCTGCCGTCACCCGCAAGGGAAGCGACATCACCCTGATCGGCTATTCACGGATGGCCCACGTCGCGTCGCAGGTCGCGGCGCAGCTCGCGGAATCGGACGGCCTCGACATCGAGGTCATCGACCTGCGCAGCCTGCGTCCGCTGGACCGCGAAACGGTTGTGGAGTCCGTCAAGAAGACGCACGCCGCCGTCATCCTCGAGGATGACTGGCTGACCTATGGAATCGGCGCTGAAATTGCGGCCACGATTTCCGACGGCGCCTTCGACTACCTGGACGCGCCCGTTCGACGCGTCGCGATGGCAGAGGTGCCGCTGCCGTACTCAAAACCTTTGGAGACGGCCGCGTTGCCGTCGGCGGAGGACGTCATCGGCGCCATCCGGCAGACCCTCGACGCCGTCGGTCGCCGCCGCTACCCGATGGGTGAAAAATCATGATCGAAATCACAATGCCCCGCCTCTCCGACACGATGGAGGAAGGCGCGATCGCGATCTGGCACAAGCAGCCCGGTGACCGGGTCGAGGTCGGGGACCTGCTCGTCGAGATCGAGACCGATAAGGCCACGATGGAGTACGAAGCCTACGAGGCCGGCACACTCTCGGAGCATCTCGTGGCAGAGGGGAAGCTGGTCTCCATCGGCGAGCCCATCGCACTGCTGGACGACGGCAAGCCGAGTGTCATGCCGGGGGCGACGCCGGCCGCCGCTGCCGACGCACCGGCGGCTGCGCCGGCGGCCGAGGCCGCACCGGCAGTTCCTCCGACCGATGGCAATGCGGACGGGAACGCCGCCGGGCGCGGTGAGCGCCTCTTCGCGTCACCGCTGGTGCGCAAGCTCGCGCGGGAAAACCATCTCGACCTGAGCCAGGTGCGCGGCACGGGCCCCGGCGGCCGCATCATCCGCTCGGATACCGACGCACTTCTCGCCCAGGCGCCCGCGCCCGGTGCCGACTTTGCCGTCCCCAACGCGACCGTGGTCGCTCCGAGCGCGGCAGCCGCCGCACCCTCACCGGACACCCTCGACAAGCGCGCGTCCGAGGCGATCCCGCTGAGCAACATGCGCCGCATCATCGCGCGGCGGCTGGGTGAGAGCGCCCGCACCATTCCGCACTTCTTCGTCACCGCCGCGGCCGACGCCGAGAACCTCGTGAAGTTGCGCACCGAGCTGAACGCGCAACTCGTTCAGGCCGGTCGGCCGAAGGTGAGCATCAACGACCTGCTGATTCGGGCGAGCGCGCTCGCCCTCCGCGAGCACCCCGAGGTCAACGCGTCCTACATCGACGACGCGAGCGTCGAGATGCTGGTGCACCACCGCGTCAACATCGGTGTGGCTGTCGCCTCGGGCAACGGCCTCGTGGTTCCCGTGATCGAGGACGCGGACCAGAAGACCGTCAGCCAGCTCGGTACGGAAGCCAAGCAGCTCGTCTCCCTGGCCAACGCCAAGAAGCTCACAGCCGGCCAGATGTCGGGCGGCACGTTCACCATCAGCAACCTCGGCATGTTCGGTGTGGAGCAGTTCACCGCGATCATCAACCCGCCCGAAGGGGCGATCCTGGCCGTCGGCGGCACCGCCCGCGAGGCTGTCGTGGTCGGGGACGAGATCGTTGCCCGGCACAGGATGCGCTACACCCTGTCGGCGGACCACCGGATCATCGACGGCGCTGTGGCCGCACAGTTCCTGCAAACGCTGACCCGTCTGATCGAGAACCCGTGGACGATCATCGCCTGATCACCGGCACGGGGATCGCTGCGCGCCTGTCGCGGCGGTCCTCGATCTGGCGTTCTAGCCCTTCTTGGCAACGGTCATCAGGACCGTGGAATCTACGACCGCCTCAAGGCTGTGCCGTGCGTCCGGAACGATCAGGAAATCACCGGCGCGCCCCTCCCAGACGTCGTCGCCGGCTCTTAGCCGCACGCGCCCGCTGAGGACATAGACCGTCGCCTCACCCGGATTCTCATGCTCGCTCAGGGAGATCCCGGCCAGCAGCGCAATGACGGTTTGACGCATCACCTTCTCGTGGCCGCCGAAGACCGTTCCGGCTGCGCGACCACTGGTGCCGGCTGCGGCTGCCTTCAGGTGTTCGCGGGCGAACGCCTCGATCGAAATTTTCTGCACGGGTCGGTTCTCACTTTCTCGGTCGGTCGGTGACTGCGGGCTCAACGTTCAGGTGCCGCGGGTCAGGGGATCCACGAAACAGTCCACCTGCCCGCAGCGGCTGGCGGACCATCGCGGTGAACACGACCAACCACACCACGAGAGCCACCCAGAGTGAGACGGTCCCGATCTGCCCGACCAGTGGAAGGTCATCGGCCTGGCCCAGGTAGATTCCGGCGACCGCGTACATCCCGACAGGAAATGCGATGCTCCACAGCGTCGCTTCGTAGCGCAGTGGCACTCGGTGTGTGACGTGACGCCAGAACCCCACCGCGATGAGCACGGGGATGAGCCAGGTGGCGAACGCCCAGAACATGACGGAGACGCCCGCAACGAGCCCCCGGGTCGCGGTCACCATTGGGGCGTCCGCCATTTCGACGATGCGGGCACCGGCCAGCACCGTGATCGCGCACGCGCCCATGGACACCCAGTAGGGCGGGTCCAACTGCTCAGGCCGGATGTCATAGAGCACCAACCGTAAGGATACGAAAACACCCGCGGCTCCGTAGAGGAAGATGCCCACCGACCAGGACAAGATCGCGAGGACTGCGAGCAGTGCCCTGGCATCGCCCGACACGGGCTCCAACGAGGCTGCCACGACGGCGACCGACTGGCTGGCGACGACCCAGATGAACCAGGTCCCGTTCGCGGCGTTGAGCACGGGGCGCACGCTGCGACCCAGGACCGCGAACCACGGGAGAGCGTAGCCGAGCAACAGCCAGGTGATTCCGGACACCCCGAGGAGAACCGTCGCCAGGCCGAACCAGCCCTCGATGGCGAGACGGGCAGCCAGGACGTTGGTGCCGGCGACGAAAGTGAAGAACTGGAATCCGCGGTGGGGATCGTGCATGTCCGCAAGGAAGGCCGCGGAATAGGCGATGAGCCGCCACCCGGTGAGCGCCACGAGAATCAGGTAGGCCGCGGCACACACGACCATAAGGATGAAGCTGAGCGTCTGGACGCCGATCAGGTGCATCCCGACCGAGATGATCCCCGTGGCCATGACCAACGCGAAGTAGCCCGGCGGCATCCCGCGGACAGCGGCACTCACACGCACACCGCTGTTAGACGTCACCCTGACAGGCTAGCGCGCCGGCGCTCCGGCGCGCCGACAACCGCATGGTGCGGACGCTGTTACGCGCTGACGAGCATCCGTTCGATCACGGAGGTGAAGAAGGTGATCCCGTCGGTGCCGCTGCGCATGGCGTCGACGGTGTCGGGGCCGAAGCCCGGCTCGACCGCGTGCTCGGGGTGCGGCATCAGGCCGACGACGTTGCCGCGCATGTTACTGATGCCGGCGATGTCGTTGAGCGAGCCGTTCGGGTTCATGCCGACGTAGCGCACGACCACGCGGCCCTCACCCTCGAGGCGCTCGAGCGTGTCGGCGGAGGCGATGAAGCCGCCCTCGCCGTTCTTGAGCGGGATGGTGATCTCCTGGCCGGCCGCGAAACCGCCGGTCCAGTCGGTGAGGGCGCTCTCGACGCGCAATCTCTGGTCGCGGCAGATGAACGAGCCGTGGTCGTTGCGAATCAGGCCGCCCTCGAGCAGGTGCGCCTCGGTCAGCATCTGGAAGCCGTTGCAGACACCGAGTACGGGCATGCCGCCGTTGGCCGCGCTGATGACCTCGGCCATGATCGGAGAGAGGCTCGCGATGGCGCCGCAGCGCAGGTAGTCGCCGTAGCTGAAGCCGCCGGGCAGTACGAGCGCGTCCACGCCGTGCAGGTCGTGCTCGCCGTGCCAGAGGGCGACGGGCTCTGCGCCGGCCAGGCGGATCGCGCGCGCGGCGTCGCGATCGTCGAGCGAACCGGGGAACGTGACGACGCCGATGCGCATCAGTGGGTCTCTCCGGCGGGTGCCTCCAGCACGTGGATGCCGATGACATCCTCGATCACCGTGTTGGACAGTACGGTGTCGGCGAGTTCTTGCACCTCGGCGAGCACGGCGTCGTCGACGTGGCCGTCGATGGTGAGTTCAAACCGCTTGCCCAGGCGAACGCTGGTGAAACGGGTCTTGCCGAGGCGACCCAGGGCGCCGGCGACGGCCTTCCCCTGCGGGTCGAGCAGCTCGGCCTTGGGCATAACTTCTACGACGATTGTTGGCATAGCTCACTCCGGAGGCGTCGGGGGGTGGATTCCACGATCCTACAGGCCGACCCCCGGGCCGCCGAGCGCACCGGCCAGGCCGGTGCCCAGGCCGGTGCCGAGACCACCGTTGGCTCCGCCGGCAAGCCCGCTCTGCCCGAGCAGCACACCGCGCAGCACGTCCCGGATCGCCGCGACCCCCTCGAAGGTCTCGACGAAGCTTGTGCTCAGCGGGGACAGGCCGATGCGCAGTGCGTCGGGCGTGCGGAAATCGGGGATCACATCGTGCTCCCACAGAATCTGCGTCACCTGTCGCATGGCGGGGTGGTTCACGGTCACGTGACCGCCGCGGTGCGTGGGCTCTCGCGGCGACGACACAGTCACGCCCATCGGGGCAAGCCAGGCATCCACGAGGGTCAGCGCGAACTCGGTCAGTGCCACCGACTTGGCGCGCACCTGGTCGATGCCCGCCTCCTCGATCATCGCGAGCGAATCCTGCATGGCCAGCATCCCCACGATCGGCGGGGTTCCGCTCATGAAACGACGGATGCCGTCGGCCGGCACATACCCCGGGCCCATCGTGAAGACATCCTTCGTTCCCATCCAGCCCTGAATCGGCTGGGTGAGAACGTCTTGCAGGTCGCTGCGCACATAGGCGAACGCGGGGGCGCCGGGGCCGCCGTTCAGGTATTTGTAGGAGCAGCCGACGGCCAGGTCCACGTCGCACAGGTCGAGTTCGACCACCACGGAGCCGACCGAGTGGCTGAGGTCCCAGAGCACGAGGCCGCCCGCGGTGTGCACCACCGCGGTGATCTCGCGCATATCGGCAAGGAAACTTGAGCGGTAGGCCACGTGGCTGAGCAGCACGAGCGCCGTCTGCGGGCCCACGGCCTGCCGCACCTGCTCCACTGTGACGCCGCTCGCGGGGTCGGAGTGGATCCAGTGCAGCGTCATGCCACGTTCGGCCGCGATGCCCTCGAGCAGGTAGCGGTCGGTGGGGAAGTTGTCGGTGTCCAGCACGATCTCGGTGCGCGTCGGCTCCGCGTCGACGCGGAGGTAGTCGACGGCCGCCCGCGCCAACTTGTAGAGGAGCACGGTGGTCGAGTCGCCGACGAAGACCTGGCCGGGCGCGGCCCCGAGGGCGGCGCGGCCGATGTCGTCGCCGATTTTCAGCGGAAGGTCCAGCCAGGCCTCGTCCCAGCCGCGGATCAGGCGGGTGCCCCAGTCGTGGGTGAGGAACTCGGTGATGCGGGCCACGCTGGCCCGGGTGGGCCGGCCGAGGGAGTTGCCGTCGAGGTAGGCGACGAGGCTCGGGGTGTGCCCGGTCGCGCCGGTCGCGCTGTCGGGTTCGATGCCGACGAACTGCCGTCGGTAGTGCCCGAGCCCGTCGATGCGGTCCATCCGGCGGGCGAAGGCGAGCTGGGCATCCTGGCTGCCGTTGCCGGCGGGGCTGGTGTCGGTGTGGGGGGTCATCTGGATTCCTCGAGGTCGAACGGATGATGGGCAGCCATCTCTCGCAGCGATGCGCGCTTCCCGGGGACTCGCCGACACCGTGCCGCGCTGGCAGTATCCCACCCACGCGGGTGGCCGCGCGACTGCGGGAAGCGCGGACGGCCGTGCGGCGGCGGATGCGGTCGGGGGTGCGCTCAGGAATCCGGCGGGTCGAGGGTGCTGAGGTCGCCGAGGTCGCCGAGGTCGGCCGGGCTGATCGCCCGGGCGGTGCCGAGCCAGGCGCTGAACGCGGCCGGGTCGGCCGGGCGCTTGCCACGCAGCACCGTGACCAGGCGCTCGGTGCCTGTTGGGCCGCGCAGCACGGTCCGGAAGCCGCCGAGGTTTCCCATGGTCAGGCTCCGCAGCACGTCGTCGCCGCTCAGGCCGGCGCCGAGCAGCGCGTTGATCTCCCGCCGGTTCAGCCCGAGCGGCAGCGGGCCGTTGCCGAGGTCGGTGCCGTAGAGCACCTGTCCGCCGGCCCGGTGGAAGCGGCGCAGATTGTCGACCGCGCGATCGAAGTCGTCGGTCGGCTCGCCCCAGCCGTGGATGTCGAGGGTGCTGATCCATGCCATCCGCCTGGCCATGGCCGCAATCACCTCGTCGCCCAGCCGCTCGCTGAACGGCGTGTGCGCCAGGGCGTCCACCCCGGCCTCGAACGCGCGGAGCGCCTGGCCGGACCCCTCGGCGTGGGCGAGAACGGGGGCCCCGCGATCGTGGGCGTGCCCGACTATGGCCGCGAGAACCGCGCGCGGCAGCACTGGCCCGGCATCGCCGTTCAGCGTGACCTTGATCACGGATGCCCCGAGCGCCAGCTGGTCGTCGACGGCGGCCGCGGCATCCGTTGCCTGGGCCACGAAGCGCACGCTGCCTGCCGGGGCCCAGGACCGTTCGCTCGGGTAGCCGCCCGGCGCGGCGAGGAACTGCCCCGCGAACACGGTCTCGGGAAGGACCGCGCTCGCGGGACGCCCCGCTCGCTGTGGCTCTCCCGCGCCCACCTCCACCCGCCGAGGTCGAGCACCCGGGTCGGACTCGACCGGAAGCGTCGACCTCGGCGGCGTCCACCCGCCGAGGTCGAGCACGCGGGCGATGCCGGCCGCGGTGAGCGGGGCCGGGTCGATCAGCGCGAGGTGCACATGCGCATCGAGGAAGCCCGGGAGCACGGTCCTGCCGACCGTCCTGCCCGGCACCGATCCGCCTGGCACCGGTCCGCACGGCACCGGTTCGCCTGGCACCGATCCGCCTGGCACCGGTTCGCCTGGCACCGATCCGCCTGGCCGGCCGCCGGTCATCCGTGCCTCATGTGCCGAGTTCGGTGCGCACGGCGAACAACTCGGGGAAGAAGGTCAGCTCGAGCGCCTTCTGCAGGAAGGCGGCCCCGCTCGACCCACCGGTACCGGTCTTCATGCCGATGATGCGCTGCACGGTCTTGAGGTGACGGAACCGCCAGAGCTGGAAGTTGTCCTCCAGGTCGACGAGTTCCTCGCAGGCCTCGTAGGCACCCCAGTGCTCGCCCGCGTTCTCGTAGATCCCGCGAAAGGTGGCCACGAGTTCCGGATGCAGCACCCATGCCTCCGTCACGTCGCGCTCCAGCACGGATGCCGGGATAGCGAACCCCTGCCGGTGCAGGTAGCGCAGGAACTCGTCATAAATGCTGGGGGCCGCAAGCATCTCGGAGAGGAGCGCGTGAGCATCCGGATCGCTCTCGAACACGCTCAGCATGCGCCGGTTCTTGTTGCCGAGCGCGAACTCGACGGCCCGGTACTGATACGACTGGAACCCGGACGAGTTGCCCAGGAAATGCCGGAACTCGGCGTATTCGCTGGGCGTGAGCGTGGCTAGCACCGACCACTGCTCGGTCAGGGTGCGCTGGATGTGCTTGACCCGGGCGATGCATTTGAGGGCCGGGGCGATCTGGTCCTGGCGCAGGAACGCGGTCGCGGCGCGCAGCTCGTGCAGCACGAGCTTCAGCCAGAGCTCGGTGGTCTGGTGCTGGATGATGAACAGAAGCTCGTCGTGGTGCTCGGGTGAGCTGACCGGCTTCTGCGCACCGAGCAGGGTGTCCAGATCGAGGTAGGAGCCGTAACTCATCCGCTCCCGGAAATCCGTCACGATCTCGGGATCGAACTCGCGGGTGTTGTGCTCGACCGACATGGTGCTCCGTTTCGTTCGGGTGCTGACTGCATTGTGCGGGACAGCCCCGGCCCGGCGCAACTGGCTGACACCTGCCAGGGGGAGGCGTGGAGGTGAGCCTCCGCGATGCCAAGGTTCGGGACCTAGACTCAGGGTCATGACTTCGCCCGAATCGACCCCGCAGGATGGGGCGCAGCCTCGACGGCGTGACGCCCGGCAGAACCGTGAGCGTCTCCTCGTTGAGGCGCGGGCACTGATCGCGGTGCACGGCGTTGACGCTTCGCTGGAGGAGATCGCCCGCCGCGCCGACGTGGGCGTGGCCACGCTGTACCGCAATTTTTCCACCCGGGACGACCTCGTCAGGGCCCTGCACGACATCTCCCTCGCCGAGCTGGCCTCGGTGCGCGACGAGATCGCGGCTGCCCCCACCGCGTGGGACGGCATCGTCGTCTACACCGAACGCGTCGCCGAGTGGCTCGTCGCCGACCCGTCGCTGCCGCCCATCCTCAAGCGCATGGAGACGGTCGACCCGGCGCGCGGCAAGGCGGCCTCGTTCAAAGCGGTGCTGTCGGCCCTCGTCACGCAGGCCAAACGCGACGGCGACCTCCGAACGGATGTCGATGCGGTCGACCTCGCGGTCCTCGTCACCATGGTGGGCTCGCTCGGCACCCTCGGCGGCGGTTACACCGGCCAGTGGCGGCGCCAGCTGTCGATCGTGCTCGACGGGCTGCGGGCCGTCGACTGTGGCCGGCCCAAGCTGCCGGGACGTCCGCTGGGAGCCAAGGAATACCAGGCGGCCGTGCACGGCCTGAGCCGCCGTGCCACCCGGGCGGCCTCCCGCGGCACGGGTGCGGCGCCGGGAGCCGGCGCTGCGCCCGGAGCCGGCGCATAGGACATCTGCGTTCGGCGTCGGCGGGGTGCGCCGCGCTGACGCCGTGCGCTGACGCCGTGCGCTGACGCCGTGCGGGCCGCGGGCTACTTCGTGCGCACCACGATCTGGTTGCCCCACGGGTCGTCGAAGCCGAGGGTCTGCCCGTCGTGACGGGTCTGCACGCCGAAGTGGGACATCCGTTCGTTGAGGGCACCGATGTCGTCGGTGCCCGGCAGGATGATTTCGACCTCGCCGAGCCCGAGGGCCAGTCGGCGCTTGCCGGCGCCGGCGCTGTTCCAGGTGTTCATGGCCATGTGGTGGTGGTAGCCGCCGGTCGAGACGAACAGGGCCTGGCCACCGAGGGTCGCCGTCGCCTCGAAGCCGAGGCGGTCCACGTAGAACTCGCGGGCCGTGCCCACGTCGCCGACGGAAAGGTGCACGTGCCCGACGATGGCGTTGCCGACCGACGGATGCGCCTGACCGTCCCGGGTCAGGTGCTCGCCGATGAAGGTGTTCGGGTCGAGGTAGAGGGTGGCCATCTCGACCTGGCCGTGGGTCCAGCTCCACTCGGTGCGGTCGCGGTCCCAGTACAGCTCGATGCCGTTGCCCTCCGGGTCGGTAAAGTAGAAGGCCTGGCTGACCAGGTGATCGGCACTGCCGGTGAACGATCCCGGATGCGTTGTGCCCACCGAGTAGACGGCCGCGGCGAGCTGCGCCTGCGTATCGAAGAGGATGGCGGTGTGGAACAGCCCGCTCGAGCGGGGCTCGGCGGCGGCCAGCTCCGGGGCGTGCTGCAGAACAACGATCGGTGTGGTTCCGCGCCCGAGCACGGCGACCGGCCCCTCGTGGCTCTGCAGCCCGAGGGTCACCGCGTCGCGGTAATACGTGATCATGGCGTCGAGGTCGCCCACCCGCAGGGTCACCGCGCCCATGCCGGTGGATGCGGGCAGCAGGTCGTTCGCAAATCGATTCACACTGGCCCCAACGGATGATCCGGGCCCGGTATTCCGGTCGTGCGCCGCGCGGCGTGGGCTAACTCAGGAGATCCGGCGGCACGGTCGCGATCGGACACCATCCGCCGCGGAAACAGTGGCCCCGGGGACGGCCTTGGTCGGGATCTCCTGAGTTAGCCACAGATTGGAGTCGGGAGGTGGAGTCGGGAGTTGTAGGGGGATCGGGAGTCGGAAGCGGGTCGGAGCGCAGAACGCGACCCGGCAGTCCGGGCGCTCGCTACTGCTCGTCTTCGTGGAGCTGGATCAGGTTGCCGCAGGTGTCGTCGAAGATGACGGAGGTGCCGTAGGCATCCGTGCTGGGGGCGCCGGCGAACTGAACGCCCAGGGTGCGGAGTCGCTCGTACTCGGCCTGCACATCCGGTGTGCCGAACACGATGGCCGGCAGCCCGAGGCTGCGGATGCCCTGAGCGTACTTCTGGGAGACCTTGTTGTCGCTCGGCTCGAGGAGGAGGCCGACCCCGTCGGGGTCTTCCGGGGACTTCACGATGTACAGCTGGTGCTCCGGCATGGACATCAGCTTCTCGAATCCGAGCACGGACGTGTAGAAGTCGAACGCGGCGGACGGATCGTTCACGTGGACGCTGCACATCTTGATTCGCATGGCCGGAGCGTATCAGTTTGCGGCCTGTGGCCGCCGGGCCGTGACGCCCCGCGACGGCACGCCCGGCTGCGGGGAAGCCCAGCGACGGTGCGGTGCCCGCGTAGAAACGCGGGCCACCGCGGACTCGCCTACGCCGCGCCGGCCGCGCCTACGCCGCGCCGGCCGCGCCTACG
>NZ_SOHB01000047.1:0-40076 GCF_004403055.1 Cryobacterium sp. TMT1-19 | reverse complement strand
CACAGCAGAGCAGTACACCGCCCGCCAGCGCTACCGTGTTCCCGGAAACGTGCTACCAACTCGCCGGACTACCGCTACCACCAAGCGCTACTCGCCACAGCTCGTCCCGACGTTTGAGGGCGCGGCTATGTTAGCGAGAACAAGTCGGTGGGGGCGAGGATTTTTTCGATGATGCCGGTGTCCCGGCCGGTGAAACCGATCACGCCGTAGGTCATTGGCAGTCCGTAATCCGGAATCGCGCCTGAGAATGACGACGGCATGTCGAGGGTGACGGAGTCGATCCCGAAGGTTTCGTCATAATGCACTTGATCGGCAGGCTTGCCGTCAGCTGTTGACTCGAAGTCCTGCCCGGTCTGGTTGCCATTGACATCCTCAATGGCGACACCGTTGGTGGCCATGGTTCCGGATGCCCTGACCTGAAACGCGGGGTTGTACGGGCCCGGACGCGGATTGAAGTCTGCGTCAGGACGGTTCACCCCAATCGTGAAGCCGTCCCATTCCGTGAGTTCGGCCCTTGGGTAATGGGAGGACTCTTCCACCGATTCTGACGTCGGCTCGCCGAGAAGGCCCCTGAGTACGGCCACAGCTGCATCCCCATCGCTCTGATAGTTCAGCGATGCGAGGACCGTGACGTCGGCTGTGACGATATCGGTGGCTTCGGCGCCGATGATTATGGTTGCCGGCAGCGCGGCAGGTGTCGCCGATGGAGTGGCTTCCGGTGCGGGTGTTACCGTGGCGGTCGCGACCGGTGTCGGTGACGATGGTGACGATGCGGTGACATCGCTTTGGGACTGGTCGGTGCTGCATGCGGCAAGGGTGCGCAAAGCGGCGGCCACAATGGCGGTCAGAGCCAGTGGTCGGCGAATTACAAAGTCCTCCAGGTTGTGATGTTGGGGCTGGTCGGAGCCTACTTCTTCCCCGCGCGGCTTAGGTCAGTTCAGAGGCTCCGAGGCATAGCCTCCGTGCATTCACGCTTCCCCAGAAGAGGTCACTCGCAGTGGCCGGAACGTCTCGTACAGAGTCTCTGGCTCCCGGATCCTCACCGCGAGATACTGTGTCCTTTCACCAAGAGTGAGGACCTCACACGCCCCAGTTCGGTGAGGGCGAGCGGAATTCGGTGATAGGGCCGAGTGGGTCGGCGGCGATGAGCCAGACTGAAAACGTCAATTCTGACAGGGAGTCCAAGGGTGGGAGCGGCACGAGACCAACGAAGATGTCGAATCTGCTGCCTTGTGGGCGCGCGGTGTCGGGGTGTCGTGCCGCGATCTCGGCGGCATCATCTCCAACAGCGATTCCGTCGACGGTGCTGATCTGAACACCGTTCACGGCGGACGAGGAAACCTTCACCCAGGTGTTCGGTTCATGTGGTGACGTCCCGCCTGGCACGCCATCCACGAGGACGAAATCGCCGTCCCATGGAGTAGGCGACTCAGGGCCTGTAGGCAGGATATCGCCCCAGGTGTAATTGGTTCCCGGAGGCACCTCGCTGCCGCCCTCGAAGTGCTCTGAGATCGGTGCGCTTCCGAAAGCCGTGGACAGACCGGCAACCAACTCGCCGGCAGGTTGAAAATAATCGAACGTGGACAGGGTCGTGCCGGACGCGTCTCGAAGTTCGATCGACGCTGCAGTGATGAGGAGGTCCGTCACAGGGGCCGGAGCTGACGGATGCGCCGCTTCAGTCAGGCCCGGCGTTGCCTTTGCTGTCGCTGTCGCCGTCGGCGTTGCTGTTGACGTCGGGCTTTCGCCGCCGGGGACGGGACCCGGTGGGCCGGAACATCCGGTCAGAAACAGACCTGCAATCAGAAACAGCGCTGCCAGCGCTTTGCCGAACTTATCTGGCACCCCGTGAACGGTCATACTTCCCCCGATGTCGCCTTGGATCTGACTGCAGTCGGGACATCGTTGCACAGATTACGTGTCGGCGGCCTTCGTGGGCGGGGCCATGTCTTTCGGTGACGGAACGTGGTGAAGTTCCGCTGCAACGTGTAGCGCGTTCCGGCCGCAACTGTTTCCGTTTCGGACAATTGTGGCCGGTGCACGGGGCGCAGTTGTCCGTTCCGGCATCAGTTGCGATGGCGAAGCTCGTTGCACTCGAGCGAGTCGTGATGGTCTTCCTTGGCTTGGCCGGCTGTGTTATCTGGTACTCGTAATGTAATTTCGTGCGGTAATGCGGTGGAGTTCCGCTTCAACGTCCAGCGCGTTGCGTGTGGCGTGTGGATCGTCCTTGCCCGCGGTCGCGGTCGCCGAGATCGACAGGTCCGGTCGAGTTCCCCTGGTGTTGTGGGGCGATCTCGACCGCAGCCGGCGAACTCCGCTGCCAGCGCTCTCAGCGGGGCATCCGGCGCGTGAGAATTCGCGGTCGGCCTCGCTCGACGGAGTCGGCACGGCGGGGTGTGGCTAAATCAGGAGATCTGTCGCCCGGGGATGCCCCCAGACTGGTCTTTCAATGTGGATACCGCCGTGGGCCGGACAATTCTCCTGAATTAGCCACCGCGCGGGGCTCCCCGCTTCAGCAAATCGTGTTGCAGGGAACGGGGAGATCCCTCGGCCGACACCTCGACTTCTCCGCGGACGAGCAACAGAATCGGGATCGGGGCCACGCTCGATGAACTCAAAACCGCGTACCCCGACGCTCACGGACCAGAGCCGACTGCTTCCGCCCCCTCAACCTTCCGCCCCCTCAACCGCCCGCGACGCGCAGGATGACGTTGCCTTTCTAATGGCCGGCCTCGACGAAACGGTGCGCCAGAGCGATGTCGGCCAGGTCGTACGTCCGATCGATGACCGCCAGGAACCGACCCGACTCGGCAAGGTCGACCAGGTGCGCGAGGGCATCCGCGGTGCTGTCGATGTTGCCCGCGACGACCCGCCTCGCGCTCCTCCTGGTGTGCCAGGCGGCCAGAAGCAGCCCCCGGAGATCGGAAACGACGAGCAACAGGGCCCCGCCCGGAGTGAGGCACGCCGCAGCGCGTTCAAAGGGGGCGTTCCCGACGCAATCCATGGTGACGTCGTAGGTTTGCCCCTCGAGCAGGAAATCCTCCGTTGTGTAGTCGATCACCCGGTCGGCGCCGAGCGCGGTGACCAGCTCGCGGTTGGCGCCCTGCACGCCTCGGTGACTCGCGCGCCCGTCTGCTTGGCGAGCTGCACCGCCGCCGTGCCCACGGCACCGGATGCGCCGTTCACGAGAACGGTGCTGCCCGGTTTGATCGCGGCGCGACTGAAAAAAGCATGGGCGGTGGACCCGCCGAAGACGAGAGTCACGGCATCCGTGAAGGTCATGTTCCGTGGCTTCGCCGTGATCGCGCCATCCTGCGGGATGCAGACGTATTCCGCGTGCCCGCCGAATCGGCTGCCGAGCATCGCGATCACCTCCCACCCGGCAACCTGCCCGGCAGAGGCGCCGAACTCGTCCGCAGTCGTCGAACTCGGCGCACAGACCCGCTGCACCCGACCGGGTGACTGCGCTCACACGGCAGTAGGCAACGGGAACGTGGCGAGCACCGTGCGGCCGCTCGCCGCCGATCGGGGCGCCATGTCCACGAGGGCGATCTGGGTGAGAGCGAGCCGCTGGCCCTCGTGCACCCGGGCGCCGTTCTTGATCGTGATGTGGGCCCGGAAGCCGGGACCCGTGAACGCGGGCTCGTCGGGGATGGAGGCAAACGGCCGCACAGCCTCGATGAGGGCGCGGTGCAACCGGGTCAGGCGTGGATCGTCCCCGACGAGCGTCACCGGCACGTCCTCGCGCCGGCCGAACAGCGCGTCGGCACCCGCGACCGCCGTGAGGGCGGTGCGGCCGGATGCCGTGGCGGCGACGACGCCGGAAATGACATCCGCGATGACGGATGCCGCGGCATCCGTGTGAAAAGGGGGCAGCACGGTGATGTGCAATGGCCATTCCGACACCGGGAAGCTGTCGCCGGTGCTGAGCGCCGTGAGCGGGAGGACGACGACGAGGCGGGACATCCGCCGAGTCTAGGGGAGTCCCGCCGGCGCGCCGCCGGTGGCACAATGGGGGCATGATTCTGCACCTCACCGGCGACGATGCCGCCGACGCCCTGCTCAGCGATGACCCTTTCGCGCTCCTCCTCGGGATGCTGTTGGACCAGCAGATCGCGATGGAGACCGCGTTCGCCGGTCCGGCCAAGATCCGCGACCGGATCGGCACGCTCAATCCGGCGACCATCGCCGGCTTCGACGCCGACGCACTCGTCGAGGTGTTCCGGGCCACGCCAGCCGTGCACCGCTATCCGGGCTCGATGGCCGCTCGCACGCAGACCCTCGCGGGTGTGATCGCCTCAGACTGGAGGGGTGATGCGTCCGCCCTGTGGACCGCCGACTCCCCGGACGGCGCCGAGATCCTGCGGCGCCTGAAAGCGCTCCCGGGATTCGGCGAGCAGAAGGCGAAGATCTTCCTTGCCCTGCTCGGCAAGCGTCAGGGGCTCGTCGCGGAGGGCTGGCGCGAGGCCTCCGAGCCCTATGGCGAGAACGGCTCGTTCCGGTCCGTCGCCGACATTGTCGACCCCGAATCGCTGACCCGGGTGCGGGAAACCAAGCGCGCGGCAAAGGCCGCGGTCAAGAAGGGGTAGTCATGGTGCGTCTGCTGATTCGCACGGCCATCTTCATCGGCTTGGGCGCGGTCGGCCTGGTGTCGACCAGATCACCGAGCGTGTAGCGGCTGCGCGCCATCCGCAACCACCTGCTCAAGCACCACGCCGTCATGCGAGGGGTGTTCGCCGACGTGGCGCGTACCGGATCGGCCGACCCCCTGCCGGAGAACCCGCTCCTCCGTGCTCCGAGGGGCCGTCATCTGTCTGTCCGCTATTGACCTTTTGACTGGGGGCATACTCTATGCAAAGATTCAGGAAACTCGTACTAAATTTTTAGTTAGCAGTCAGCTAGGCAGTTAAATGACTGATCAATCAATAAACACAGCAAAGCTCTACGGCACGGCTCTTTCCTGTTCTTTCTCGCTTATTCGGAGGACAACGTGATTCCCGATTCCCTCACCCAGATTCAATACGACACCGTCTACAACGTGTTCTCGCTCGTCATCGCGTCACAGCTGTTCACGTCGATCTTCATCATCATCTCGCTCAAGCGGGTCCTGCCCCGGTACCGTCAGGCGATGACCGTCGCGGCCATCGTCTGTGCGATTGCCGCCTACCACTACTTCCGCATTTTCGACTCCTTCAAGGCGGCCTTCGTCACCGAGGCCATCGGCGGGGCGGGCAACTATGTGCAGGTCGCCGGGGAGTCCTTCAATGAGGGCTACCGCTACGTCGACTGGCTGCTCACGGTTCCCCTGCTGCTGCTCGAACTGATCGCGGTTCTCGCCCTGGCCCGCAAAGTGCAGACCAGTCTCCTGTACCGGCTCATTCCGGCTTCGGCCCTGATGATCATCCTCGGGTACCCCGGCGAGCTCAGCGGGGACAACGGGGTGCGCGGAATCTTCGGTCTGCTCTCCACCATCCCGTTCGCATACATCCTCTATGTTCTGTTCATCGAACTGACCAAATCCCTCGACCGCCAGCCGCGGAGTGTGCGCCGCACGATCAGCCAGCTGCGTCTGCTTCTGCTGCTGACCTGGGGTGTCTACCCGATCGCCTACCTATTGCCCATGCTTGGTATCGACGGCTCGGATGCCTGGGTCGGCAAACAGATCGGATACTCGGTCGCCGACATCCTCGCCAAGGCCCTCTACGGTCTGATCATCTACCGGATCGCGCGGATGAAATCGTTCGCGGATGACCCGGCGTTCGCACACCTCGAACTATCGGTCGATGAGGCCGAGGAGATCGCCGCCCCGGTGCACGTGCGGAACAAGTAGGCCTACCCGGCCACCTGCTCACCGCCAACGGGCCTGGGCCGATCGCGATCATTTTGATCGTGACCGGCCCAGGCCCGTTTCGCTTTCTGCTGCCCCTCAGGCAGGGTCTAAAATCAGGTGTGCTCATCGCCCTGAATGACGGAACCGCGGATGCCGTGGTGCGGCGCCATCTGCACCACCTGGTCGACGACGAGGTGCGGGCGAGCCCAAGCATCCGGGGTGGCCAGACCAGCGCCGACCGTGCCCTGGCGGCATTCTCGGTCGCGGGCTATGCGGCCAGGCGCAGCCAGGTGCTGCCGGAAACCGATCGCGGGGCATCCCGGCTATCACCGTACATTCGGCACTCCCTGGTGCCGCTTAGCCGGGCTTGGGAGCACGTCGCAGACGGACCTGCCCGAGATACCCGCAAATTCCGGGACGAGTTGCTCTGGCAGGAATACGCCCGACATCTCTATGCGCGTGTGGGTGTGGCCCTGCACCGAAACCTGCGCTTTGCGGCACCCTGGGCCGGAGAATTTGAACCCCAGGCCTGGCCGCACCGGATGCACTGCATCGAGTCGGTCGTGTCGGAACTGGAAACCGACGGCTGGCTGGTCAACCAGACCCGGATGTGGCTGGCCTCCCAGTACACGGTCCGGTCTGGAGCGGGGTGGCATGCCGGCCAGGAAGAATTCTATCGACACCTGCTCGACGGCTCCCGCGCGGCCAACCTCCTGGGCTGGCAGTGGACCGTGGGTGCTGGCACCGGCTCCGCCTACGGCTTCGCCCGCTGGCAGGTTGAGAAACGAGCGCCGCAGCTCTGCCGGGACTGTCCGCTCGCCCGGGCCTGCCCGATCGAGCAGTTTCCGGTGGGGGCAGCGCCAGTGCCGGTGACGGATGCGCCGGCGAACCTCACGCACGATCCGCACCTGTCCGACACGCAGGGGCCCACCGACGTCGTGCGGCGCCGCGCACCCCGGTCGGTGCTGCTGACGGTGGATTCCCTGGGCGACGCCGATCCGGCCCTTGCGGCGCATCCCGCACTCCCGGCCGCCTTCGTCTTCGACGAGCCGGCCCTGGCCAGGCTGCGGCTCTCAAGCAAAAGACTGATCTTCACCGTAGAAACCCTTCAGGATCTGGCCCGGCGTCGCGAGGTGGTCGTGTACCTGGGTGACCCGCGAGTGATCGTTCCGGGCCTCGACGCAGCAGTCACGTTTGCGCCGGTACCCAGCTTTGCGCGCTACGCGGAGGGCGCGGCCGTGCTGCATCCGTGGCCGTGGCTGGTGCCGCCGCATAGCGGATCGGTGGCCAGCTTCTCGGCCTGGCGCCGTGCCTCGGCCGGCGTCTAGAGTCCGAAGTCGAGCGTGCGGGCTAGCGGCCCTGGCGGCGCTTGCCGGGACGCGGCTGGCCCTTCACCTCGGGCGCGCGGCCCTTGCCCTTTGCCGCCTTGGCCTTTCCGCCCGCCGGAAGCGGCGGCTTCCAGGGCTCATCCGAGGCGGCCAGCTCGGTGCGGGCATCCGTGAGAAACAGGTTGCCCGCCGCGGTCAGCCGGGTGGTCTCCGTGGTGCGGTCGATGAGCACGACGCCGAGGTTCGCCTCGAGTTTTGCGATCGAGGAGCGCAATTTCGGGGTGGAGATATTGAGGTTCATCGCGGCGCGTGGGAAGTGCAACTCCTCGGCGACGGCGATGAAATGCCGGAGGAGTGTGATGTCCACGAAACGCCTTTCTGTGTGCGCCGCACGAATCGCGGGCGAAGTGACAAGGGTACGCGTTCCCGCTGGAGGTGTCGCCGGGAGGCACCGGAAGCGGCCGCACCGCGCTGCCGGACCCGCACGCGCTAGGCTCGGAGCGCACACCCTCAAGTGAATATAGGGCCATCAAGGTCGATGCGGGAGAGTTCGGCGCCCTCAGGCAGTCGAACACCGAAGGAGCAATCCTCCCCGACAATCTCTCAGGTACTCGTACCGCATCGAACTGGCCACTCTGAAAAGTAGTCGCGGCTCGACAGCGGCTCGCCCACGGTGAAAATCGCGCCCGACCAACGGCTGCGGTGAAGCTCTCAGGCCTGACGACAGAGGGGGAGTTCCCAGGGGTACGATCGATCGATCGCGCCCCGGAGATTCTTGCTCGGCCCCCGGCCGGCGACAACCTGGAGAACTCATGACCTCGGACACTGAAGCCCACACCGATTCAACCCCCACGGTGGAGCGGTTCTCCCCGCTGCACCTGGCGCACGTGGATGCCGGCGCCAGTTTCACGGACTTCGCCGGCTGGCAGATGCCGGTGCGCTACTCGAGCGATCTCGCCGAGCACCACGCCGTGCGCACCAGTGCGGGCATCTTCGACCTCTCGCACATGGCCGAGATCCTGGTGGCCGGGCCGGACGCCGGAGCGTTCCTCGACTATGCCCTCGCCGGCCAACTCTCCACGATCGACCTGCTGCAGGCCAAGTACAGCCTCATCCTCAACCGCGCCGGCGGCATCATCGACGACATCGTCGTCTACCGCACGGCCGAGAACGAGTACCTCGTCATCGCCAACGCGGGCAACCGTTTCCCGGCGGTCAAGGCGCTCACGGCCCGGGCCACCCGCTTCGACGTCACCGTCACCGATCAGAGCGACGACGTCGCCCTGATCGCCGTGCAGGGGCCGAATTCGCGCGCCATCCTCGAGGCCACGGCGGACCTCACGGTCGACGGCGACCTGTCAGCGCTGAAGTACTACCGAGCCCTGGGTGGTACCTTCCAGGCCGGCCGCGTTTTCATTGCCCGCACCGGCTACACCGGTGAAGACGGCTTCGAACTCTATGTCGACGTGCCGGATGCCGCGGCGCTCTGGGACGCGCTCCGCGCGGCGGGCGCCTCTTTCCACCTCGTGCCGGCGGGGCTCGCCAGCCGCGACACCCTCCGTCTCGAGGCCGGCATGCCGCTCTACGGCCACGAACTGAGCACCTCGACCTACCCGGCGCAGGCCGGGCTCGGCCGCGTTGTGAACCTCGCCAAGGAGGTCGATTTCATCGGCCGCGAGGCCAGCGAAGAGGGTCCCAGCGCGGAGGCGCGCGTACTCGTGGGACTGGAATCTTCCGGCAAGCGTGCCGGGCGCGCCGACTACCCGGTGTATCGCAGTGCCGACGCGACCGTGGCCGACGGCGTGATCACGAGCGGGGCGTTGTCGCCGACGCTCGGACATCCGATCGCCATGGCCTACGTGGCTCCCGGCCTGGCGCGACTCGGCACCCAGGTCTTCGTCGATGTGCGCGGCACCCGCATCCCCGCAACCGTGACCGCCCTTCCGTTCTACAAGCGTCAGAAATAGTCCACCCCTCGAGAGGAACACCCCCATGGCCGAACAGTCTGAACTCCAGTACACCGCCGAGCACGAGTGGGTTCTCGTCGACGGCGACACCGCCACCGTCGGCATCACCGCCTACGCCGCCGACAAGCTCGGCGACGTCGTCTTCGTCGAGTTGCCGGCCGTCGGCAGCGATGTCGCCGGCGGCACCGTCGTCGGCGAGATCGAGTCCACCAAGTCGGTCGGCGAGCTCTTCGCCCCCGTCACGGGCACCGTCGCCGAGATCAACGACGCCGTCGTCGAGAGCCCCGAGCTCGTCAACAGCGACCCGTTCGGCGCCGGCTGGCTGCTCAAGGTCACGTTCGCGGAGTTGCCTCCTCTCCTCAGTTACGCCGACTACTCCGCCCTCATCGGCGAGTAACGAAAACGAAAAGCCAGGTTCCGCACACATGTCACAGCCCTTCACTCAGCGCCACATCGGCACGGATGCCGACGCGCAGTCCCGCATGCTGTCGATCCTCGGTTACGACTCGGTCGACGCCCTCGTCAACGCGGCCGTGCCCGAATCGATCCAGGTGGACCAGTTCCGCACCATCGGTGACAGCACCCTGCCGCCCGCCGCCACCGAGCGGGAGGCCATCGCGGAGTTGCGGGACCTCGCCGGCCGCAACACCGTGAAGCGGTCCATGATCGGTCTCGGCTACTACGACACCGTCACCCCGGCCGTGATCAAGCGCAATGTGTTCGAGAATCCCAGCTGGTACACGGCCTACACCCCGTACCAGCCCGAAATCTCCCAGGGCCGTCTTGAGGCGCTGATCAACTTCCAGACCATGATCGCCGACCTGACCGGACTCTCCACGGCCAACGCGTCCATGCTCGACGAGTCGACCGCCGTGGTGGAGGGCATGCTCCTCACCCGTCGGGCGTCGAAGTCGAAGTCGACCCGTTTCCTCGTCGACGCCGACGCGCTGCCGCAGACGAAGGCCCTGCTGGGCAATCGCGCGGCCGCCGTCGGGATCGACCTCGTGGAGGTCGACCTGGCTGGGTCCGCTGAGGACCTCGGCGAGTACTTCGGTCTCTTCGTGCAGTATCCCGGCGCATCCGGCCGGGTCTGGAACCCGGCCGGCGTTATCGCCGCCGCCCAGGCGCAGGGGGCGCTCGTCGTCGTCGCCGCCGACCTGCTCGCCCTGACCCTGATTACCTCGCCCGGCGAGCTCGGCGCCGACGTGGCCGTGGGCACCAGCCAGCGCTTCGGCGTGCCGATGGGCTTCGGCGGTCCGCACGCGGGTTACATGGCCGTGCGCAGTGGCCTCGAGCGTCAGCTTCCCGGCCGCCTGGTCGGCGTCAGCGTTGACGCGGCCGGCCACCCGGCCTACCGCCTGTCGCTGCAAGTGCGTGAGCAACACATCCGTCGGGACAAGGCCACCTCGAACATCTGCACCGCCCAGGTGCTGCTGGCCGTGATGGCCGGCATGTACGCGGTCTACCACGGGCCAGACGGCCTGCGGAAGATCGCCGCCCAGGTGCACGAGCGCGCCGGGCAACTCGTCGTCGCTCTCCTCGCCGCCGGTGTCGACGTTGTCACCGCGACGTTCTTCGACACGGTCCGTGCCTCCGTTCCGGGCCGCGCCGCCGAGATCGCCCGGGCCGCCTCCGCCAGCGGGGTCAACCTTTACCTGGTCGACGCGGACACCGTCGGCATCGCCGTCGACGAGACGACGACTCTCGCGGATCTCGCCCTGGTCGTCGGCGCGTTCGGCGGGCGGGATGCCTTCGGCCTGGTGGACTTCAGCATGGTCGAGGCCGGCCTTCCGCCCGAACTTCATCGCACCAGCGAGTTCCTCACCCACCCGGTGTTCAACACGCACCGCTCGGAGACGAGCATGATGCGCTATCTCAAGCGCCTCGCCGACTTCGACTACGCGCTCGACCGCGGCATGATCCCGCTCGGCTCCTGCACCATGAAGCTGAACGCGGCCACCGAGATGGAGGCCGTCAGCTGGCCCGAGTTCGGCGGGCTGCACCCGTTCGCGCCGCGTGCCGACATCGAGGGCTACCTGGAACTGATCCGGCAGCTCGAATCCTGGCTGACGGATGTCACCGGCTACGACTCCGTGTCCCTCCAGCCCAACGCCGGCAGCCAGGGTGAACTCGCCGGGCTCCTCGCGATCCGCGGCTACCACCTCTCCACCGGGGATACCCAGCGCACGGTTTGCCTGATCCCGTCCAGCGCGCACGGCACCAACGCGGCATCCGCCGTGCTGGCCGGCATGAAGGTCGTCGTCGTCGCCTGCGACGAGCTCGGCAACGTCGACCTGGACGACCTGCGCGCCAAGATCGCGGAGCACGCCGAGAACCTCGCCGCGTTGATGATCACCTACCCGTCGACGCACGGCGTCTACGAGCACGAGGTCGGCGCCATCTGCACGGCCGTGCACGACGCCGGCGGCCAGGTCTACGTCGACGGCGCCAACCTGAACGCCCTGCTCGGTTTCGCCCGTTACGGCGACTTCGGCGGCGACGTGTCGCACCTGAACCTGCACAAGACGTTCTGCATCCCGCACGGCGGCGGCGGGCCGGGCGTCGGTCCGGTCGGGGCCAAGGCGCACCTCGCTCCGTTCCTGCCGGGGCATCCCCTCGCTCAGAGCGACGAGCACTACCTCCTCGCCTCCGGCGATGCGGCGGCGGTCGACGGCGGTGTCGATGAAAGTGGCGGCACGGTCGGCGGCACGGTGGGCGGCACGGTCGTGCACTCCGGCGGGCCGGTCTCGGCGGCGCCGTACGGCAGCCCGAGCATTCTACCGATCTCCTGGGCCTATGTACGCATGATGGGGGCCGAGGGTCTGCACGCGGCCACCGGCGCCGCGGTTCTCGCGGCCAACTATGTGGCCAAGCGCCTCGAGGCTCACTACCCGGTGCTGTATTCCGGTGACAACGGCTTGGTCGCACATGAGTGCATCCTCGATCTACGCCCGCTCACCGAGGCCACCGGGGTCAGCGTCGACGATGTGGCCAAGCGACTCGTCGACTAC
This sequence comes from Cryobacterium sp. TMT1-19, assembly GCF_004403055.1. Lineage (NCBI taxonomy): Bacteria > Bacillati > Actinomycetota > Actinomycetes > Micrococcales > Microbacteriaceae > Cryobacterium > Cryobacterium sp. TMT1-19. The sequence continues at coordinate 27,943 of NZ_SOHB01000047.1, read as the reverse complement.
GGCTTCCACGCGCCGACCATGAGCTTTCCGGTGTCCGGTACGCTCATGATCGAGCCCACCGAGAGTGAAGACCTGGGCGAGATCGACCGGTTCGTTGAGGCCATGATCGCGATCAAGGCCGAAGCGGATGCCGTAGCCGCCGGCCGCTGGCCTGCCGAGGACAACCCGCTGCACAATGCCCCGCACACCGCACAGTCGGTGATCGAGGGGGAGTGGACGCACGCCTACGACCGTGAGACCGCGGTCTACCCGGTGCGCAGTCTCATCCGTGGCAAGTACTGGCCGCCGGTGCGCCGCATCGACAACGCCTTCGGTGACCGCAACCTCGTCTGCGCCTGCCCGCCCCCCGAGGCCTTCGAGTAGACCGCCACTCCCTAACGAATTCGACGGAGATTTTGCCTGTCCGGCCAGGTTTTGGCCCGATTCGCGCCTTCTCGGCAAAATCTCCGTCGAATTCGCCGGCCGGCAGGTCAGGCAGGTCAGGCAGGTCAGGCGGCGGGGGCGAGGAGCCCCGGCCACCAGGTGAGGGCGAGCGGGTACCCGACGAAGGAGACGATGTCGAGGATCCAGTGCGCAATCACGAGCGGCATCGTGCGTCCCCAACGCAGATAGCACCAGCCGAACAGCACCCCCATGGCCGCATTGCCGAAGAACGGCCCAATGCCCTGATATAGATGGTAGCTGCCGCGCAGAAGCGCCGAGGACACGATGATGGTCCAGGTGGACCAACCCAGCTCGCGCAGCCGGGTGAACAGGTAGCCGACCACGATCAGCTCCTCGACCAGCGCCGAGCGCAGTGCCGAGAGCACCAGGATCGGGATCGTCCACCAGAACGTGTCGAGCGGCGACGGCACGATCGCCACGGTGAAGCCGAGGGACCGCCCGGCGAGGTAGAGCCCCAGCCCGGGGATACCGATCACGAGCACCAGCCCGAAGCCGCGCAGCAGGTCGTGCCCCGGCTCCGTGAAATCGAAGCCCAGCCGCCGGAACGGACTCTGCCCCGGCAGCCACAGCAGGTAGAGCACCAGGGCCACGGCGAACAGGGCGAAGAAGATGCCCAGGAACTGATAGCTGAAGTCGAGCCATTCCCGCGGCGACTGCGACCCGTTCAGGGTCGCCGACTGCTCCGAGAGCGGCCGGGTGTCGGTCAGCCGGGCGATGATCGAAATGATCGAGTAGAGAGCGGATGCCCCGAGCGACATTCCGAGGACGATCCCCACCTCCCAGCGGAGCCCGGTTCGATTGCCGCGCGGAGTCACGCGCCCGGCTTCATCCGGCAGGCCGGTGTTCCCCCGGGCAGCCGGTGGCGGTACCGCGCCACGAGCCGGTAGCCCACTTCGGCCGCCCACGACCACGGCGGCACGGTGCCGAGCCAGCCCAAGAAGCGCATGAGCGCATTCGGCTGGTGCCGAAGCAGGGCGGCCACGGCCGCGGCGCCGCCGAAGCGGTGGTCGTCGACGACCAGCCACACCCGGGACTGGGCATCCTTCGTCGTCAGATCATAGGACGTCAGGTCGGTCCACTGGTAGGGAGCGGAAGCCGGCATGCCGGGAATCAGACGCTTCATGGTGTTCACGGAGGTCGTGCAGAACGCGCAGTCGCCGTCGAAGATCAAGAGCGGAGGGCGTGCGTGGGCGGTCACGATCATCCTCCATCTTCCCACTGCCCGGAACGTGCAGGTTGCTGAATTCGGTGGAGGGATTGCGCGCAAGAACCTGCTGTGGCGCAACTATCCTGCGCAGTTTGTTTCGCATCTGTAACGTTTCCCCAATAGATTATGCGAAGTCCGCGCCCACTCTTTAAGGTCGGTATATCCGAGATGTCTGCTCGCCCGAGGGTCACGCGGCATTTCCCTGCGCACTGGAGGAAAATTGAAAATCAGGAGACTGGGCATACCTGCCATCGCCTTGGCTGCCGCGGGAGCCCTCGTGCTCTCCGGTTGCGCCAGCGGAGACGCCCCGGCAGAGAGTGACACCGCGGCGATCATCACCACGAACGGATCTGAGCCGCAGAACCCGCTGATCCCGACGAACACCACCGAGACCGGAGGCGGCAAGATCGCCACCTCGATCTTCGCCGGGCTCGTCTCGTACAACGCCAAAGGCGAGATCGAGAACGAGGTCGCCAAGTCGATCGAGTCCGACGACGCCCAGAACTGGACCGTCACGCTCAACGACGGCTGGGAGTTCACCGACGGCGAGGCCGTCACGGCTGACTCCTTCGTGGACGCCTGGAACTTCGGAGCGAAGTTCAGCAACGCTCAGAGCGCCTCATACTTCTTTGACAACATCGCCGGCTTCAGCTACGACGCTGACGCCGAACTGACCGGTCTGAAGGTCGTCGACGAATCCACCTTCACGGTCGAGCTGGCCTCGCCCGAGGCCGACTTCCCGCTGCGCCTCGGCTACACGGCGTTCATGCCGCTGCCCTCCGCCGCGTATGAGGACATGGAAGCCTTCGGCGAGAACCCGATCGGCAACGGCCCGTACATGCTGGCCAAAGAGGGCGCCTGGGAGCACGAGGTCGGAATCGACCTCGTCACCAACCCCGAGTACGACGGCGTGCGCAAGCCCGCCAATGGTGGCCTGAACATCGTCTTCTACGCCTCGATGGACGCCGCGTACGCGGATGTCCAGGGTGGCAACCTCGACGTGCTCGACGCCGTCCCGGACGCCGCGTTCGAGTCCTACGAGTCGGACTTCCCGGACCGCTTCGTGAACCAGCCGGCCGCCATCTTCCAGGGCTTCAACATGCCGTACTACCTCGAGCACTGGAGTGGTGAGGAAGGCAAGCTGCGTCGCGCCGCCATCTCGATGTCGATCGACCGCAAGGAAATCACGGACGTCATCTTCCAGGGCACCCGCACCCCTGCGACCGACTTCACCTCGCCGGTCATCGACGGTTACTCCGATTCCCTCAAGGGTGCCGAAGTCCTCGAATACAACCCGAAAGAAGCCAAGGCCAAGTGGGCCGAAGCCGACGCGATCGCACCCTACACCGGCACGTTCGACCTCGCCTACAACTCCGACGGCGGCCATGCCGCCTGGGTCGACGCGGTGACCAACAGCATCAAGAACACGTTGGGCATCGAAGCCATCGGCAAGCCGTACCCGACGTTCGCTGCGGCGCTCGACGACCGTTCCGCCGACAAGCTGACCGGTGGAACCCGCGCCGGCTGGCAGGGTGACTACCCGTCGCTGTACAACTTCCTCGCTCCGCTGTACCAGACCGGTGCCGGCTCGAACTACGAGGACTACACCAGCGAAGAGTTCGACGCGCTGCTCAAGGAAGGCGCGGCCGCGTCCTCCGTCGAGGACGCCACCGCGAAGTACCAGGAAGCACAGGAAGTCCTCCTCGCCGACCTTCCCACGATCCCGCTCTGGTACTCCAACGTCAGTGGCGTCTGGTCCGAGTCGGTCGAGAACGTCGTCTTCGGCTGGGACTCCGTGCCGATGTACACCGACATCACCAAGATCGAGTAGCTCTCATTCAACCAGCTCGTCAGCAGTAAACAGATAACACGTGTGGGGTTCGGGGCATACAGCCCCGGACCCCACACGTGACTAGACTCAACCAGTGATTGTGAATTTCATGTACATACGTTCCGGCTTGGGGACCTGATGATCTGGTATACCGGCAAACGCCTGCTCCAGATGATCCCGGTGTTTTTCGGTGCGACACTCCTGATCTACTTCATGGTGTTCTCTCTTCCCGGAGACCCCATCGCGGCCCTGTACGGCGATCGGCCCCCGGCTCCCGGAGTGATCGAGCAGATCCGCGCCCAGTACAACCTGGACAAGCCGTTCATCGTTCAGTACTTCATCTACATCGGCAACTTCTTCCAGGGTGACCTGGGCACCACCTACTCCGGTCGCCCGGTGAGCGACGTGATGGCGAAGGCTTTCCCGATCACCGCCCGCCTGGCTCTGCTCGCCCTCGCCATCGAAGCCTTCTTCGGCATCCTCGTCGGCCTCGTCGCGGGACTCCGCAAGGGAAAGCTCTTCGACAGCAGCGCCCTTGTCGTCAGCCTCCTGCTGATCAGCGTTCCCACGTTCGTGATCGGCTTCGTGCTGCAGTACGTATTCGCGGTGCAACTCGGCTGGGCCCGCACGACGGTGAGCAGCGAAGCTCCCCTCAGCGAACTCCTGCTGCCGGCCCTCGTGCTGGCCTCCGTCTCCTTCGCCTATATCGTGCGGCTCACGCGGGCGAGCGTCTCCGACAACCTCAACGCGGACTTCGTGCGCACCGCCACAGCCAAGGGGCTCTCCCGCCGCCGCGTCGTGGGCGTGCACGTGCTGCGCAACTCCCTGGTCCCGGTCGTCACCTTTCTCGGAGTCGACCTCGGCTCCCTGATGGTCGGTGCCATCGTCACCGAGGGCATCTTCAATATCAACGGCGTCGGCGGCACCGTCTACAAGGCGATCAAGCTCGGCGAGGGACCCACCGTGGTGTCGTTCATCGCGGTGATGGTCGTGATCTTCGTGCTGGCCAACCTGCTCGTCGACCTCCTCTACGCAGCCCTGGACCCGAGGATTCGCTATGCCAAATAAGAACCCGAACGCGCAGACGCATTACGTCGCCGAGCTGGAAGAAACCCCGGTCGAAACCGTCGACCGCCTCGACGAATCTCAGAAGGCCCGCAGCACCTGGGCGGATGCCTGGGACGCCATGCGCGTGCGGCCCACCTTCTGGATCTCCTCGGCCCTGATCCTCCTGATTGTCATCGTCGCCCTGTTCCCAAGCCTGTTCGCCCAGGTCTCGCCCACCCAGTGCGACCTCGGCGACAGCCACGGCGGGCCGGGAGACGGACATCCGCTCGGCTTCACCCGGCAGGGCTGCGACATCTACGCCCGGATCATCTTCGGCACCCAGGCCTCGGTCACCGTCGGCCTGCTCGCCACGATCCTGGTCACCTTCACGGGGATCGTCGTCGGCTCTCTCGCGGGTTACTACGGCGGCCTGCTCGACGCGATCGTCTCCCGCATCGGCGACATCTTCTTCGCCGTCCCCACCGTTCTGGGCGCGATCGTGCTCATGTCGGTGCTGCCGGAGCGCACCCCGGTCACCATCGCGCTGGTGCTGTCACTCTTCGCGTGGCCGCAGATCGCGAGAATCATGCGCGGCGCCGTGCTCTCGGCCCGCAACTCGGACTACGTCACGGCATCCGTCGCCCTGGGCGTCAGCAAGTTCCGGATTCTGCTGCGCCACGTCATTCCGAACTCGATCGCCCCCGTGATCGTGATCGCCACCGTCTCGCTCGGCACGTTCATCGTGGCCGAGGCCACCCTGTCGTTCCTCGGCATCGGTCTCCCGCCGGGCATCATGTCCTGGGGTAACGACATCGACGCCGCCAAGAGTTCGCTCCGCACCAACCCGCAGGTGCTGCTCTACCCCGCGGCGGCCCTGTCCGTGACAGTTCTCGCGTTCCTCATGCTGGGCGACGTCGTGCGCGACGCCCTTGACCCCGAAGCGAGGGCCCGCCGATGAGCCAGACCGTCATCGAACCCGTTAGCGAGAGCGCCGACGCCTCTAACGAGCCTTTGCTCCAGATCCGCGACCTCGAGGTCGGATTCCAGACCCAGCACGGCCTCGTCCCGGCGGTGCGCGGGGTCAGTCTGAGTCTCTACGCGGGCCAGACACTGGCGATCGTGGGGGAGTCCGGCTCGGGCAAGACCACGACCGCGCAGGCCATCATCAAACTTCTCGCCGGCACCGGCAAGATCACGGCCGGGCAGATCCTGTTCGAGGGCCGCGACCTCGCGGGGCTGTCGGACAAGCAGATGCAGGATGTGCGCGGCCGCCTGATCGGCTACGTGCCGCAGGACCCGATGAGCAACCTGAACCCCGTCTGGAACATCGGTTTCCAGGTCGAGGAGGCCATCAGGGCCAACAATGTGGCCCAGGGCAAGGCTGCGCACGAGCGCACCATCCAGGTGCTGCAGGAGGCCGGCCTCAGCGACGCCGCAGACCGCCTCAAGCAGTTCCCGCACCAGTTCTCCGGCGGCATGCGCCAGCGCGTCCTGATCGGCATCGGCCTGACCGCTCGGCCGAAGCTCCTGATCGCGGACGAGCCCACCTCGGCGCTCGATGTCACGGTGCAGCGTCAGATCCTCGACCACCTCGGCACCCTCACCCGGGACTACGGCACGTCGGTGCTGTTCATCACCCACGACCTCGGCCTCGCGGCCGAGCGGGCCGAACAGCTCGTCGTGATGTACAAGGGCAAGGTCGTCGAGTCCGGGCCGTCGCAGGAGATCCTCGCCAACCCGCAGCATCCGTATACCCAGCGTCTCGTGGCTGCGGCTCCGAGCCTGGCGTCGCGTCGCATCCAGTCGGCCAAGAACGACGATTCGGACGGGGCTGAGATCTTCTCGGGTGGATCACTCGACACCACCCTCGTCGCCCGCGCCGCCGAGCGGGAGCCGGCGGCCGAGGCGAAAGACCTCATCAAGGTTCAGAACATCTCCAAGATGTACCGCATCCGCACCAAGGGTCTGAGGTACAACGAGCTGCTGGCCGTCAACGACGTCTCCTTCGCCATCAAGAAGGGCACCACCACGGCGCTCGTCGGCGAATCCGGGTCGGGCAAGTCGACGGTGGCCAAGCTCATCCTGCAGTTGGAGAGCATCACCAGCGGGCAGATTGAATTCGACGGCCAGGATGTCGCCGGCCTTAAGGGGGCGGCGCTGCTCAAGTTCCGGCGCCGCGTGCAGCCGGTCTTCCAGGACCCGTACGGCTCACTGGACCCGCAGTACAACGTGGGCAACACGATCGCGGAGCCGTTGCTGGCCCACAAGATCGGCAACGCCGCGGAACGTCAGGCCCGCGTGCGCGAGCTGCTTGACCAGGTCTCCCTGCCCTGGGCCACCCGGTACCGGTACCCGAGCGAACTGTCCGGTGGGCAGCGCCAGCGCATCGCCGTGGCGCGCGCCCTGGCCCTCAAGCCGGACGTGCTCGTGCTCGACGAGGCGGTCTCCGCCCTCGACGTGCTCGTGCAGGGACAGATCCTCAACCTGCTCACCGAGCTGCAGACTGAACTGGGCCTGACCTACCTGTTCATCACGCACGACCTCGCGGTCGTGCGGCTCGTCGCCGACAACGTCTGCGTCATGCAGAAGGGCAAGATCGTCGAGACCGCGTCCACGGACGAGGTCTTCGACAGGCCTCGCGAGGCCTACACCCAGGAGCTGCTCGCGGCCATCCCCGGCGGCAACTTCCAGTTTGGCCGCTGACCGGATTCCGGGGGGCGGGATGACCGTCCTCCGGTCACCGGCCTCGGTGGCGGTCTTCGCCGCCCTGGTTGTCCTCTGTGCCGCGCTGCTGGTCGACGCTGCCGTTCGCGGGCGCTGGGACACGGCGCTGGCCGCCGTGCCCGCCGTGGCGTTGATCGTCTGGGGCGCCTGGCTGATCTTCGCGCGGCCCTGCCTGGGACTGAACCACCACGGGCTGTCCATCGTCAACGTGCTGAGCACGACCGAGGTGCCCTGGGGTGAGGTGGACGACATCGTGCTTCGGCACCAGGTCGTCGTGGTGACCCGGTCGGGCGAGCGTCTGGTGTGCTGGGGTGCGCCGGCGACCTCCCGGGCGGCCGGACAAATACGGGAGTCCAGCGGGCGCATCAGCGGATCAGCCGCGCACCGGGCCATCCGCGGCTTCTGGTACCGGCACGAGGCTCCGCAGCGCGCCGGGGAGCGATTTGTGCGCCGCTGGCATCGACGGTCGTTCCTGGTCGGCGCCGTGCTCGTCCTCGGGCCGGCCGTTCAGCTGGCGTGGTCGGCGCTGGCCTGAATTCTCTGGTTGCGCCTGAGCTTTGCTCAATGACAGATTGTTTTCTTGCGCATTGTGCCCGCAAAGTTTCGAAACTGTTACATTTTCTGTCTGAAAGTGCCCCAGACTGGCATCTGGGGCAGAGTCGCTTCACGCAGGCATAGGCTCTCCCCTCAAGCACACGAGAACAGTTCCTTCCCCCGGTATCCCGGCGGGGGGAACGATGGGGGAGTTTTCATGGTTTGGAATTGTTGCACGCTGCTGGTCGCCGTTCCCGGCGCCCTGGTCTGATCCGCGGCCCCCATGGTCTTCTACATTTTCCGGCGCTTCGTCAACTATTTCTTCCTGTCGATGATCGCGACCTGCCTCGCGTACATCGTGTCCAGCCTGGCGCTCGACCCGGCGGCCAAGTATTACGGCCGCAACCCGCAGCCGTCGCAGCAGACCATCGACAACATCCTGAACGGTCTCGGCGTCAACCCCGATGTGCCGGTGCTGCAGCGGCTCTGGGACTGGCTCGTCAACATCGTCGTGCACGGTTCGCTGGGCGCCGGGGTCAACGGCGTCTCGATCGGCGACCAGATCATCTCCCGTGCCGGGGTCAGCCTGCGGTTGCTCCTGATCGGATCGCTGATCGGGGCCATCGTCGGGGTGACGCTCGGAGTCTGGGGTGCCGTGCGCCAGTACAAACTGAGCGACCAGGTCGTCACGTACGGCTCCTACCTGATCTTCGCCACCCCCACCTTCGTCATCGGCGTGCTGCTGATGATCGGTGCTACGGCGCTGAACGGCGCGGCGGGTATGCAGCTGATCACCTTCACCGGGGAATACTCGGCCGGGCTCACCGGCTCGTGGTGGGAACTCGCACTCGACCGCGGCATCCACCTGCTCCTGCCGACCATCGCCCTGGTGCTGATCGGGGCGGCGGGCTACTCGCGCTACCAGCGCAGCGTCATGCTCGACGTGCTGTCGGCCGACTTCATCCGCACCGCCCGGGCCAAGGGGCGGTCGCGCAATTCGGCCCTGGTGCGTCACGGGGTGCGCGTGGCCCTCATCCCCATGTCCACGTTCTTCGCCTACAGCTTCGGCACCCTGGTCTCGGGCTCGATCATGCTCGAGATCGTCTTCTCCTTTCATGGGATGGGGGAGTTCGCCCTCAACGCGATCAGCCAGAACGACATCAACGCGGTCGCCGGCACGACGCTGTTCGTGGCGATCCTGATCCTGTTCTCATCGACGCTCTCCGAGGTGCTCTACGCCGCGCTCGACCCGAGAGTGAGGAACTGAGATGTCCCTGGTCGAAGAAACCAACGCGGAACTGGGCACACCGCTCGTTCCGCTGCTGCCCGGTTCTCCCGCCGCTCTGGCGGCGCGGCCAGCCCGGCCGCGCTCCCGCGGCCGCCTCATCTGGCGCCGACTCACCCAAACCTCCCGCTTCTGGGGCGGGGCGATCGCGATCGCGTTCATCCTCGCCTGGGCGCTGCTCGGACCCGTGTTCTACCCGTTCGACGCCGTGCAGCGCGACCCGCTGAACATGGGCCTCGGGCCTACCCAGCTGCACTGGTTCGGAACCAACGGCATCGGCCAGGACCTCTACGCCCAGACCCTGGTCGGGTTGCAGAAATCGCTGGTCATCGGGCTCATCGCCGGCCCCCTCGGCACCATGATCGCCGCCGTCGTCGGCTCCGTCGCCGGCTACCTGGGAGGAGTAATCGACCGCGTGCTCGTCTGGTGCATCAACCTGCTTCTGGTGCTGCCGTCCTTCATCCTGCTCGTGATCCTGAGTCCGCTGTTCAAGGGGCTCTCCTGGGTGTTCCTCACCGTCTTCATCGCCGGCTTCAGCTGGATGATCATGGCGCAGGTGGTGCGGTCCCAGACCAGGTCGCTGCGTGACCGAGACTTCGTCAAGGCGTCCCGGTACATGGGTGTGCCCATGCGCAAGATCCTCGGCCGGCACATCATCCCGAACGTGGCGTCGCTGCTGATCATCGACGCGACCCTCGGCGTGGTGGCGGCAATCCTGGCCGAGACCAGCCTGAGCTACTTCGGCTTCGGCATCCGCGCTCCCGACGTATCCCTCGGCACGCTGCTGGCCGAGGGAACGAGCGCCGCCGTGACCCGGCCGTGGATGTTCGTCTTCCCGGCGGGTGTGCTCATCGTGACCCTGTTCGCCGTCAGCCTCATCGGCGACGCCCTGCGCGACGCCGTCGACCCAACCTCGGGAGTCAACCGTGACTAACCTTCTGACGAACGAGATCCCGGCCGACAAGTTTCGCACGGATGCCCCACTCCTGGAGGTCACGGACCTCTCGGTCACGTTTCCCCAGCGCGGCGGCCCGTCGGTCCAGGCGGTGCGCGGCATCAGCTACCAGGTGCACAGGGGCGAATTCCTCGGCATCGTGGGGGAGTCCGGCTCGGGGAAATCCGTCTCCTCGCTGGCGTTGATGGGGCTGCTGCCCAGTTCGGCGCAGGTCACCGGCAGCATCACGTTCGCCGGCCGGTCGCTGCTGGAGATGAATGACCGCCAGCTCTCCCGCATCCGTGGCCAGGAGATCTCGATGATTTTCCAGGATCCGCTGTCGGCGTTGACCCCGGTGTACACCGTGGGTGACCAGATCGCCGAAGCCCTGCTGCTGCACGATGCCGCGCTGAGCAAGCGCGCCGCCGCGGCCCGGGCGATCGAGCTGCTCCAGATCGTCGGCATCCCGGCGCCGGAACGGCGGGCCCGGGCCTTTCCGCACGAGTACTCCGGCGGCATGCGCCAGCGCGCCATGATCGCCATGGCCATCGCCAACGACCCGCTGCTGATCATCGCCGACGAGCCGACGACGGCCCTGGACGTCACCATCCAGGCGCAGATCCTCGATGTGCTCGAGAAAGCAAAGTCCCTGACCGGTGCCGCCGTCGTTCTCATCACCCATGACTTGGGGGTGGTGGCCGGCCATGCCGACCGCCTCGCGGTGATGTACGCGGGCAAGCTCGTGGAGAACGGCCTTACCGACGAAGTCTTCGCCTCCCCGCACATGCCCTACACGATCGGCCTGCTCCGCTCGGTGCCCAATATGCAGACGGCCGGCACCCAGCGGCTGGTCCCGCTCGAGGGCCGTCCGCCTTCGCTCACGGCGCTGCCGCGCGGCTGCCCGTTCGCGGCCCGGTGCCCGATCGCCGTCGACGCCTGCCTCGACACGGAACCGGTACTTCGCAACCACGCACAGGCCGCACCCGGTGCGCCCGTGGTCGGCCCGCGCGAGGCCACCCACGTCGCCGCCTGCCACCGCTCGGCCGAGATCGCGGCCGGTGCGCTGACCCGCCCCGACATATTTCCCCGGCCGGAACCGCTGGCCGTGGAGCACCAGGAGAAGAACCGCTCCGCCCAGCCGGTCCTGAGAGTCACCGGCCTGGTTCGCCATTTCCCGCTCACCAGAGGCGGGGTGTTCTCCCGGCAGATCGGTACCGTGCGTGCCGTCGACGGGGTGTCGTTCTCGGTCCAGCCCGGCCAGACCCTGGGTCTGGTCGGCGAGTCCGGTTGCGGCAAGACGACGACCATCCTCGAGATCCTCGAGATGACGAAGCCGCAGGCCGGTCAGATCCTGGTCGACGGCCAGGATGTCTCCACCCTGGGTCGCGCCGACCTGCTCCGGTTGCGGAAGGACGTACAGATCGTCTTCCAGGACCCGATGGCCGCCCTCGACCCGCGGATGCCGATCGGCGACATCATCGCCGAGCCGCTCACCGTTCACGGCGTGAAGCCCGGGGCCCGGCGCGCCCGGGTCGCCGAGCTGCTCGACCTGGTCGGGCTCGACCCGATGATGGCCGACCGCTACCCGCACGAGTTCTCCGGCGGCCAGCGGCAGCGGGTCGGGATCGCCCGCGCCCTCGCCACGAACCCCCGGCTCGTCGTGCTCGACGAACCGGTGTCCGCGCTCGACGTGTCCATCCAGGCCGGGGTCATCAACCTGCTCGAAGACCTCAAGGAACAGCTCAACCTCTCCTACCTGTTCGTGGCGCACGACCTGGCCATCGTGCGCCAGATCGCCGACACCGTCGCCGTCATGTACCTGGGCCGGATCGTCGAGTACGGGCCGGTGGCCGAGGTCTTCGCGCACCCGCGGCATCCGTACACCCAGGCGCTGATCTCGGCGGCCCCGATCCCGGACCCCGTGATCGAGCGCAGCCGAACGCGGATGCTGCTGGAGGGTGACCTGCCCAGCCCGACGGAGCAGATCGACGGCTGCAATTTCCGCAGCCGCTGCCCGCTCTACACCCTGCTCCCGCCGCAGAAGAAAGCGATCTGCGAGAGCATCGACCCGCTGCTCGCCCTGACCGGCACGGTGGAGACGGCCTGCCACCACGTGGAGCACAGCGCTCTCCTCCCCGCGGGCGTCCAGCCCCCAACCTCCCTGACCAGAAATAGTTCCCACCAAGAAAAGGAGAATCACCCATGAAACGGAAAAGTACTGTTTTTGCAGCACTCGCCGTTCTGAGTGCGTCCGCCCTGTTGCTCACGGCGTGCGCTCCCGGAAACACCGCAGAGGACTCGCCCGAAGCGAGCGAAAGCAAGGCCCTTCCCACCACGGCGTGGCAAGTCGTCGCCGCCGGGGACGTGCAGGATGGCGGAACGCTCAACCTCTCCATCGGGTCTCTACCCTCGAACTGGAACATCTACCAGGTCGACGGCAACGAGGCCGACACTGTCACCACCGTTGCACCGACCACCGGCGGCCCGATCCGGGTCGCGGCCGATGGAACCAGCACGGTCGACCCGAACTACGCCACCAGCGTCGAGGTCGTCAGCGACGATCCTCAGGTCATCGAGATCAAGCTCAACCCGGCCGCGGTCTGGGAAGACGGCACCCCGATCACGTACAAGGACTACGTGGCCACCTGGACGGCCATGAACGGCACCAACGAGGAGTATTCCCCGGCCTCCACGGCCATCTTCGACCAGATCAGCGCGATCGAATCCACCGGAACCGACTTCGATTTCACGGTCACGTTCGACTCGATCAACGCCGACTGGGCGTCGATCTTCACGAGCGTGCTGCCGGCCAGCGTCACGTCCACGCCTGAGGCCTTCAACACCGGCTACGTCACCACGCCGGTGCCTTCCTCCGGTCCGTTCGTCATCTCCAACATCGACGCCACCGGCCAGGTCGTCACGCTGACCCGCAACCCGCTGTGGTGGGGCGAGGCAGCCAAGCTCGAGACCATCATCGTCAAGGTCATCAGCGGCGCATCGGCAGCCACGTCGTTCGGCAACTCCGAAACCGACGTGCTCTACATCTCGTCGAACGCCGACGCCTACCAGACGGCTGAGAAGCGCGCGGATGCCGAGATCCAGGCATCCGGTGGCCTCACCTGGACCCACGTCACCATGAACGGCTCGAAGGGCCCGCTCGCGGACGTCGAACTGCGGCGCGCTATCGGCCACGCCATCAACCGCGGTCTCATCTCCGAGTCGGCCAACACGCCGGTCGGCACCGACGCCACCACCCAGGGCAGCTTCATCTTTATGCCGGGTCAGAAGGGATATGAAGACAACGTGGGCGACGCAATCGGCTACGACGTGGCCGCGGCCGAGAAACTCCTCGACGACGCCGGCTACAGCGCCGGGGACGACGGAATGCGCGAGAAGGACGGCACGGCTCTCGAGCTGTCCATCACCGTGCCGGCGGACACCCCCACGAACAAGCAGCGTGCCGTGCAGGTGCAGGCTGACCTCAAGGAGGTCGGCATCGCCGTCGAGCTGAACGAGGTTCCCGCCGCGAAGTACTTCTCCGACTACATCATCCCGGGCGATTTCGAGATGACCAGCTTCTCCTGGGTCGGCACTCCGTGGCCGATCTCCTCGAGCGAGGCGCTGTTCTCCCCGGTGGACTCCGAGTCGAACTTCACCGGAATCACTGACGAGAAGCTCTCCGCTCTCTTCGACGAGGCCAACACGGAGCTCGACACCGACAAGCGCATCGTCATCGCCAACGAGATCGACACGGTCCTCGCCGCGTATGTGCCCATCATCCCGATCGCGCCGCTGCCGAACGTGTACGCCGTGAAGTCCGGCCTCGTCAACTACGGGGCCACCCAGTTCGAAACGGTCGACTGGTCCATCGTCGGCTGGAAGAAGTAGGCGGACACACCCGCAACACAGCACGGAGGACGGGACGGGGACTTCAGCCCCGCCCCGTTTTTCGTGCCCCGAATCGGGATCCGAGGGACTCTCAGCCCTCGGACGGGGAGAGTGCGGTAGGATTGTCCGTTGGGTCGGACTTTGACCACACACATCCATTCTTCGTCGCATGCGGTACTTTGCGGCATCCATTCTTCGTAAGGATTTACTTCATGGCGATTGCCACGCGCGATAACCTCCGAAATGTCGCGATCGTAGCCCACGTTGACCACGGCAAGACCACGCTGGTCGACGCGATGCTCCAGCAGACCAACTCGTTCGCCGAGCACTCACACACCGAAGAGCGCGCCATGGACTCGAACGAACTCGAGCGCGAAAAAGGCATCACCATCCTCGCCAAGAACACGGCGATCTCCTACAAGGGCATCCACGCCAAGGATGGCCCCATCACCATCAACGTGATCGACACCCCCGGCCACGCCGACTTCGGCGGTGAGGTCGAGCGCGGCCTCTCCATGGTCGACGGTGTTGTGCTTCTCGTCGACGCCAGTGAGGGTCCGCTGCCGCAGACCCGCTTCGTGCTGCGCAAGGCGCTTGAGGCCCACCTGCCCGTCATTCTCCTGGTGAACAAGACTGACCGTCCCGATGCTCGCATCGACGAGGTCGTCGAGGAAAGCCAGGACCTGCTCCTCGGCCTCGCCAGCGACATGGCCGACGATGTGCCCGACCTCGACCTCGACCTGGTTCTCAACGTGCCCGTCGTCTACGCGTCCGGCCGTAACGGGTCCGCCAGCCTCAACCGTCCCGAGAACGGCCAGCTGCCCGACAACGAAGACCTCGAGCCGCTCTTCGCAGCGATCCTCGAGCACATTCCGGCGCCGGTCTACGACGACCAGCACCCGCTGCAGGCCTGGGTAACCAACCTCGACTCCTCGCCGTTCCTCGGCCGTCTCGCACTGTTGCGCATCTTCCAGGGCACCATCAAGAAGGGCCAGACGGTCGCCTGGATCAAGCACGACGGCACTATCGCAAATGTGCGTGTCACCGAGCTCATGATCACCAAGGCGCTCGACCGCTACCCAACCGAGAGCGCCGGCCCCGGCGACATCGTCGCCGTCGCCGGATTCGCCGACATCACCATCGGTGAGACCCTGGCCGACCCAGAGGACCCGCGCCCGCTGCCGACCATCACGGTCGACGACCCGGCCATCTCGATGACGATCGGCACCAACACCTCGCCGCTCATCGGCAAGGTCAAGGGCCATAAGCTCACCGCGCGCATGGTCAAGGACCGTCTCGACAAGGAGCTCGTCGGCAACGTCTCGCTCCGCGTTATCGACATCGGACGCCCGGATGCCTGGGAAGTCCAGGGCCGAGGCGAACTCGCCCTCGCCATCCTGGTGGAGCAGATGCGACGCGAAGGCTTCGAGCTCACCGTCGGCAAGCCGCAGGTCGTCGTCAAGCGCGTCGACGGCAAGATTCACGAGCCGTACGAGCACCTCACTATCGACTCGCCGGAAGAGTACCTCGGCGCGATCACCCAGCTGCTCGCCGCCCGCAAGGGACGCATGGAGAACATGGCGAACCACGGCACCGGCTGGGTCCGCATGGAATTCATCGTTCCGTCGCGTGGCCTGATCGGATTCCGCACCGAGTTCCTCACGGACACCCGCGGCACCGGTATCGCCAACGCCATCTTCCACGGCTACGAGGCCTGGGCCGGCACGATCACCACTCGTACCAACGGCTCGATCGTCGCCGACCGGTCCGGCGTGGTCACGCCGTTCGCGATCATCGCTCTGCAGGAGCGCATGTCGTTCTTTGTCAACCCGACCGAAGAGGTCTATGAGGGCATGGTCATCGGCGAGAACTCGCGCGCCGACGACATGGACGTGAACATCACCAAGGAGAAGAAACTGACCAATATGCGTCAGTCCACCTCCGACACGTTCGAGTCGATGACCCCGTCCAAGCAGCTCACGCTCGAGCAGTGCCTCGAGTTCGCCCGTGAAGACGAATGCGTCGAGGTCACCCCGGCCGTCGTGCGCATCCGCAAGGTCGAGTTGGCCGCCTCGGCACGTCAGCGCAACGTCTCGCGTCTGAAAAAGCAGGACGCGAACTAACCGTCGCCACCGTGCGGCTGAGCAGCCGCGACGAGCGAAACCGTAGGGGTGTGATTATGGTTTTCCATAGTGCTGCCCCTGCGGTTTTGCGCTTTTAAGCACGGGAACGATCGAACCGAAGGATGGGATCCCTGATGCAGTTGAACCGAGTACGTGTGCTGGCCGTGACCTTGGCCGTTGCGGGCGTGGCCCTGCTGTCCGGATGCTCCGGCGAGGCCGTCGGCTCCGCGGTCGACGGCGCGGTGAACGAGGCAACCGGAGGCGATGTCAGCCTGGGCGGGCAGCTGCCCGAGGGCTGGCCGGAGGAGATCCCCGTGATTGACGGGGATCTCGGTTTCGGGGCAGCGAACACCGCGGACGCCGGCCGGGGCTGGGTCGTCACCGTCACCACCAGCGCCGCGGACCCGCTGGCCGACGCCACGGCGATGCTCGAGGCTGCCGGTTTCAGCGCCGACAACGCCGCCACCGCGAACGTCGGCGATGCCGGCGTCGCGGCCCTGACGAACGAGACCTGGTCGGTGGTCGTCGCCGGCACTCCCGAGGGTGTGCTCTACACGGTGTCCCCGGCCGCCTAGCTGAGAACCAATTCGACGGAGATTCTTTCGAAAAACGACTGTTTCGTTGTGTTCGGGCGCGGTTTGGGCAAAATCTCCGTCGAATTCTTTCGGGCCGGAGTTGCTGCACCGGGTCAGGCCGACCGAAAGGCAGGCTCACTCAGCCGCGGGGGATCAGGCGAAGAGGGCCGACCCGACGTGGCGGATGTACTCGTTCGGAGCGTCGTGCCGGGCCAGGCGCACGTGCGCTGCTGCGCCGATCAGCGGCAGGTCTGCCTGGTCGGTGAGGGTGAAGTCCGGAGCGGTGAACTCCGTGCGGCCCGACAACGGGGCACCCTCGCCCTTCTTGCGGCCGAACACGGCCTCCTGCTCGCGCAGGATGGTGCGGTCCCAGGAGTCGATGGTCATCCGGATGCGCCGGGCCACCAGATAGGAGCCGCCGGCCAGCCAGGCGGGCCCGTCTCCGGCGCCGACCCAGACATGGTCGGCGGCGGCATCCGGCTCCTCTGCCGTGATAGTGGATGTGCCGTCCTTGAAACCGAAGAGGTTGCGCGGCGTGGCCTGCGCCGTACTCGTCGAGGAAGTGGGTCCGAACCCCAATTGAGTCCAGCGGAAGGCCGCGCGCCCGAAGGCGATGCGGGAGAGGTTGCGGCTGGCGTGCACGGCCACCTGCGGGTCGTCCGCGCAGGCCTGGATGCAGAGGTCGCCGCCACTCCGTCCCGGCTCGAGCCTGTCCCCGGGGAAGTGCGGCATTCGACCAGCTCGACCGGGCTCCGACTCCCGATGCCGAAACGGTCGGGGCCGTCGATGCTCTCGAACAGGCTCGGGCCGAACCCGAACGTGATCGTCAGCCCGGAGGCCGGCAGGCCGAGCGCCTCGCCGGTGTCCTCCGGGGTGCGTCGTAAGGGCCGCTGACGGCCCCGAAATCGCCGATGTCACGCCCCATAGCCATGGCGGCGGCGGCATCGGTCCGGTCGCGGAGCAGCTCGATCAACCCGGACCTGGTGGTGCCCGCGGAAACGTCGAACGCCGAGGCCGAGCAGCCCGCGGCGTGACAGGCCGCGCGACTGCTGTCGCCCGGTCACCTAGAGCACCAGGGTTGCGGTCCGCTGGTTGAGCGGTTCGCCGAGGGTGTTCACCTGACGGGCGAGGGCCTTGATCTCGGCCTCGCTCAGCTCGGTGTACAGGGTGAAGCCGTCGCCGACGCGCTGGGCGTCCAGCAGTGTCTGCAGCGCGGCGAACTCGGTGTCGAGGCTATCGGCGCGGGCGGCATCCTTGTAGACCAGGATGTCCCGCACGCCGGCGTAGAGCACCGCGGCACCGTCGACGTTGGCCTGGAAGTCCCAGAGGTCGGTGTGCGACCAGAACTCCTCCTCGCCGGTGACCTTGCCGGTGGCGACCTCGTCGAGAAGGCCGATCGCGCCGTTGGTCTGCTGCGACAGCGTGAAGGAGAGGGTCTGCACTTCCTCGTTCAGGGTCGCGGTGTCCTGCATCAGGCGGTCGGCGAGGCGTCGGCGCTCCGCGGCCGGATAGGCGAGAAAACCGGCCTCGGCGTCGGCCGGCCAGAGGTCCTTCTCGATTGCGTGCCAGTCGGTGCCGGTGACCAGCTGGGCCACCTGATCGCGCACAGAGGAGGCGTCGTTGACGTTGGCGGTCTCGATCTGCGCCTCGAGGTCGTCGTCGACCGCGACGACCTGGTCGGAGGCGGTGACGATGAAGCCGGCCTTGCCGATCCCGTCACCGGTCATGCCGGGCTTGCAGGCGGTGACGTATTCGCCGGCGGCCAGCTGCACGACCAGGTCGCGGGTGAGTCCCTGACCGATGTTCTCGGCCTCGCCGTCGATGTGCAGGCCGTCATCGGCGAGCAGGTAGAACTCCGTGACCTGGTCGCCCGAGTTGGTGATGCTGAAGCTGAGGTTGCCGGCGGGGGCTTCCTCGGCCGAGACGGTGCAGGCATCCGCGCTGCTGTCGACCGTGAGGGACGCCCCGGCGGAACCGGCCGGGGCGTGGGCGACGCAGCCGGTGAGGACGAGCAGGCCGAACGCGGAAACTGCGGCGAGGGGAACGAGGCGGGCGTTCATAGGAGTCCCTAGCACAAGGTTCGGGAAGGGGCTGGGTCAGCGGGGAGCGCCGCGGTCTCGGCGGTGTGCTCGGACGCGGGGCTGGTGCTGGGGGTGCCAACGGTGCCGGTGCGGCCGGCCACTGCGGGGTGGTCCCGCCGGCTCGTCAGGATGAAGAGGGTCAGCGCGGGCACCAGATAGGCGAGCCAGACGGCCAGTTCGAGCTAGGTGGTGCCCGGCGAGAAGTTGACGAAGGCGACGACCACGAGGCCGAGCCCCGAGCCCACAAGGGACCGGTCGATGCCGCACCGGAGTTGGCCGGACAGGTTACGGGCTCGCGCCAGCATCCAGAACACCATCCAGGTCACGCGGCCCGTCGCCACGATCGACAGCACGCCGCCGATGGCCTCCTGGGACGTGAACGACAGGCCGTAGGTGAGCTGCGCGCCGATGCCGAGCGCCAGCAGCACGGCGAGGCTGCATCCGGTCCGGATACGCCGGAGCACGTCTCGGCGGCCGACCTTCCCGACGTAGGCCACGAGGATGGTCACGAGGAGGGCGACTTCGAGGCCTTCACGGAGGCCGATCACGTAATTGTGCGAGCACAAGGCTTCCTGGGTTTGAGGAAGAAGTTTGGTAAGGCTAACCTTAGTGTCTTGACTCCAGCTTCGGTTCTGCGATCGTGTCCAGCTATCATTCATGCGCGGGTGTCCGCCCGTCCCAACTCCGTGGAGCTCAGCAATGGTCATGTCCGGCAGCGCAGAACGAGTCGTGTTCGTGCACGACCGGCCCGGTCAGGAATCCCTTCTGACCGGCGGAACCATCGCCCGGCTGCGGTCAGACGACGCCGAGGTCGTCGTTCTGTTCGGCTCCACGGACTCCCACTTCGCGGACGACTCCGACGTGCGCGCAGCCATGGCGGCGCTCGACGTAAGCGACTGGCGGATGCTGCCCGCTGCATCCGGGGCGCAGTCACTGGCCGAGGCCGTCGCCGACGTGCTCGCGGACGTGCACGCCACCGCGGTCGTGATCGGCGCCGACGACGACACCCTCCGCCGAGCGGCCGCCGGGGCCGCCGACAGCCTGAATGTGCCGGTCTTCGAGCACCGCCAGGTGACGGATGCCGTCGGCCAGCGGCTGGTCGCGATCGATGTGAGCGGCCAGGTAGACCAGAAGCTGCGCGCCCTCGCCGCGTACGCGCGCCGCTGGAGCGTCACCGACTACACCGTCGTGCCGGTCGAGTCGGTGGCCGCGTCCGACCCGGCCGACCCGGCGGACCGCCCGGTCACGATCGGTGGCACCGAGACCTTCCTGCGGCTGCCCCCGGCGCACGCTCCCGACCCGGACGCGACCCCCGGGCTGCTCAGCCGCGGCCTGGCCGCGGTCGTCGCCCTCCTGACCGGGGCCGCCTTCGGCGTGCTCGGCACGATCGCGCACCAGGCCACCCTCCCAATCGGGCCCGTGACGATCCCGATCGGGCTGATCCTGGCCCTGGCCGGAATCGTGACGCTCCTGGCAGGTCTCCGTCTGATGCTGGGGGACCGCCTGGTCGTCTTTTCCTGCGCGATCGGCCTCCTCGGCACGATCTTCATCCTGTCTCTGCGCAGCACCGGCGGCTCTGTCCTGGTCCCCCAGGGGATTCCGGGTTTGCTCTGGACCGTCGTGCCGACCCTGGTGGCCACGATCGTGCTGGCCTGGCCACGAATCCCGGCCCGTCCGCGTTCGGCATAGACTGGATATTCGCTCGTGAAGGGAGCCCTCCAACGTGACATACGTCATTGCTCTGCCGTGCGTCGACGTGAAGGACCGCGCTTGCGTCGACGAGTGCCCGGTCGACTGCATCTACGAGGGTGACCGCTCGCTCTACATCCACCCCGACGAGTGCGTCGACTGCGGTGCCTGCGAACCGGTCTGCCCGGTCGAGGCCATCTACTACGAGGACGATGTGCCCGAGCAGTGGGCCGAGTACTACAAAGCCAACGTCGAGTTCTTCGACGACATCGGCTCGCCCGGCGGGGCGGCCAAGGTCGGCGTGATCCATAAGGACCACCCCATCATTGCCGTGCTGCCTCCCCAGGTCTGATTCAGCCGTGCTGAAGCCGCTCCCCGACTACCCGTGGGACCAGATGGTCCCCTTCGCCGCCCGGGCCCGGGCCCATGCGGGCGGCATCGTCGATCTGTCGATCGGTTCGCCGGTGGACCCGACGCCCGAGGTCATCCGCCGAGCGCTGGCCCAGGCCACCGACGCCCACTCTTACCCGCAGACCGCCGGCACGCCGGAGCTGCGGCGGGCGATCATCGACTGGTACGAGCGCCGGCGCGGCGTCACCGGCCTCACCGAGAAGAACGTGCTGCCGACCATCGGGTCGAAGGAGATAGTGGCCCTGCTGCCCTTCATGCTCGGGTTCGGCGAGGGTGACACCATTGTGCATCCGCTTGCCGCGTACCCGACGTACAGCATCGGCGCGGCCATGGCCGGAGCGGACGCCCTCGCCGCCGACGACCCCGCCGACTGGCCCGAGACGACGAAGCTGGTGTGGCTGAACAGCCCGGGCAACCCGGATGGCCGGGTTCTCTCGGTCGACGCGCTGCGCACGGCCGTCGCGCGCGCCCGGGAACTCGGCGCGGTGATCGTCTCCGACGAGTGCTACGCCGAGCTCGGCTGGACCGACGGGTGGGATGCCCGGCCGACCCCGAGCATCCTGGACCCCCGCGTCCTCGGGCAGGACCGGCACGATGTGCTCGCGCTCTACTCCCTGAGCAAGCAGTCGAACATGGCCGGCTACCGCGGCGCGTTCGCGGCCGGCTGCGCGGACCTGCTTGCCCGGGTGCTGACCGTGCGCAAGCACGCCGGCCTCATGCTTCCCGCGCCGCTGCAAGCCGCCATGGTGGCCGCGCTCGGCGACGACGAACACGTCATCGTGCAGCGTCGACGCTACCAGGCGCGCCGCGAGGTGCTGCTGCCCGCACTGGTGGCGGCGGGCTTCCGCATCACCCGCAGTGAGGCCGGGCTTTACCTCTGGGCGACCGAGGGGCGCCCCGCCTGGGAATCGATCGGGCGGCTCGCCGAGCGGGGTATCCTCGCCGGACCCGGTCCGTTCTACGGCGACGGCTACCCGAGACACGTGCGCTTCTCCCTCACCGCCACGGACGAACGCATCGCGGCGGCTGCGACTCGGTTGCACGCTGGCTAATGCCCCATTTTCGGGAAATGTCAACTCTCACCAATGAAGAGTGGACATTCTTGGTGGATGCAACAGTAGGCGGTTGCGGCCATTAGGCTGTATCCGCGTTGACGTCTCCAGACACATCGGTGTGCTGTGGCCCATCGCCACAGACGGTCAGCCACCAGACGGTTAGGTAGTGATATCCAGTGACACTCAGTCAGACCCAGGGAGCCGCCGTGAGCGACATCGCCGAGCGAACGCCATCCATCGAACCCAAGCAGGCGACACTGTCGTTCCCCGGCGGATCCGCCGAGTTCCCGATCGTGCGCGGCACGGCCGGCGCCTCCGGCATCGATATCTCGACGCTGACCCGCAAATCGGGTCTGATCACCCTCGACTCCGGGTTTGTGAATACCGCCGCCACGCGGTCGGCGATCACGTTCATCGACGGCGAGAAGGGCATCCTGCGCTATCGGGGCTATCCGATCGAGCAGATCGCCCAGAACTCCAACTTCCTCGAGACCGCCTGGCTGTTGATTTACGGTTCCCTTCCTAGCGCGAGCGAACTCGAGGCCTTCGGCACGCGCATCCGTCGGCACACCCTGCTGCACGAAGACCTGCGCCGCCTCTTCGACGTGCTGCCGTACAACGCGCACCCGATGGCCGTGCTCTCCGCCGGCACCTCGGCGCTGGCCGCGTACTACCAGGATGCGCTCGAGCCCAACGACCCGGAGCAGGTCGAGCTGGCCACCGTGCACCTGCTCGCCAAGCTGCCCGTGATGGCGGCGTACGCCTACAAGAAGAGCATCGGCCAGGCATTCCTGTATCCCGACAACTCGCTCGGCTACGTGGACAACTTCCTGCGGCTGATCTTCGGCACACTCGCCGAGCCCTACGAGGTGAACCCGGTCGTCAGTAAGGCCCTCGAGCGCCTGCTGATGCTACACGAGGACCACGAGCAGAACGCGTCGACCTCGACCGTTCGCCTGGTCGGCTCCACTGAGGCGAACCTGTTCGCGTCGGTCTCCGCGGGCATAAACGCGCTTTCCGGGCCGCTGCACGGCGGCGCCAACGAGGCCGTGCTCAAGATGCTGGGCGAGATCAAAGCATCCGGCGAAGGCGTCGAGAAGTTCGTTGAACGGGTCAAGAACAAAGAACAGGGCGTTCGCCTGATGGGCTTCGGCCACCGGGTGTACAAGAACTACGACCCGCGGGCGACCTTGGTCAAGGAGAGCGCCGACGAGGTGCTCGCCGCACTGGGCGTCAAGGACGACCTGCTGGACATCGCCAAGGAACTCGAACACATCGCGCTCAACGACGACTACTTCCGGGAGCGCAAGCTCTACCCGAACGTGGA
This sequence comes from Cryobacterium sp. TMT1-19, assembly GCF_004403055.1. Taxonomy (NCBI): domain Bacteria; kingdom Bacillati; phylum Actinomycetota; class Actinomycetes; order Micrococcales; family Microbacteriaceae; genus Cryobacterium; species Cryobacterium sp. TMT1-19. The sequence goes on along the minus strand of NZ_SOHB01000047.1, from coordinate 4,788 downwards.
CTTCTACACCGGCGTCATTTACAAGGCGATGGGCTTCCCGACCAGCATGTTCACGGTACTCTTCGCGATCGGCCGGTTGCCCGGCTGGGTGGCGCACTGGCGCGAGATGAACGAGGACCCCACGACCAAGATCGGTCGCCCGCAACAGCTCTACATCGGGTCGCCGGCCCGCGATTTCCCGCGCCGCTAGCCGCCGCGAGGCATCGCGCGCCCCCGCTGCCGGGATCGAACCAATTCGACGGAGATTCTGCCGAAAATGCCGGTTTCCGACCTGTTTAGGGCGATTTCGAGCAGAATCTCCGTCGAATTCGTCAGGGACCTGGGGCTGTAGTCAGGCGGCGCCTCGGCGATGATGGTCGGGTGCGTCGGTTCCCCTGCCACTCCCTTGCGACTGGCAGCGTACTCAGCGGAGGCGCCGCCGTGCGGGTTGTTTCGGTCGCGCTCGAGCGTCGGACCGGCCGCCCGGCGTCAGGCGTGCAGCTGGGCGTTCAGCACGATGCCGGTGCCGGTGCGCGCCAGCACCTCGACCGCGCCCGAGACCGAGTTGCGGCGGAAAAGCAGGTTCGCGACCCCGGAGAGTTCGACGGCCTTCACCGACGGCGTCGTGCCGTCGGCAGTGCGCGGCTGGCCCGGCAGCAGCACCTTGGTGCCGGCGGTCACATAGAGCCCCGCCTCGACGACGCTGTCGGCGCCGATCGAGATGCCCACCCCGGAATTGGCCCCGAGCAGGGCCCGTTCGCCGATGGACACCCGTTCGGTACCGCCGCCGGAGAGCGTGCCCATGATGGAGGCACCGCCGCCGATGTCGGCGCCGTCACCCACGACGACACCCTGAGAGATCCTGCCCTCGACCATCGAGGTGCCGAGGGTACCGGCGTTGAAGTTGACGAAACCCTCGTGCATCACCGTGGTGCCGGGGGAGAGGTACGCCCCGAGACGCACCCGGGACGCGTCCGCGATCCGCACCCGGTCGGGCGTGACGTAGTTCAGTAGCGGCGGGAACTTGTCGATTCCGGTCGTCTGGATGCCGTGGCGCTGCAGGGCAGGCCGCAGTCGGGTGAAGTCGGCGGGTAGCATCGGACCGGCATTCGTCCAGACCACGGCGGGCAGGTAGCCGAAGATGCCGTCGAGGTTGAGGGTGTTCGGGCGCACCAGCAGGTGCGACAGCAGGTGCAGGCGCAGGTAGGCATCCGACGTTCCGGCAGGCGCAGCGGTGAGGTCGATCTCGATCGTCACGGCCTCGATCCGCACCATTCGCCTCTGGTCCACCCCGGCGAATTCCTCGAGTTCAGACGGCACGATCCAGCGGTCGCGGCTGGCCGGCAGGGTTCCGAGCCGAGGTTCGGGGAACCAGGTGTCCAGCACCGTGCCGTCGCCGGCGACGGTGGCGAGGCCGTAGCCCCACGCGTTCGAGGGGGAAACGGATGTCGGGGGCACAGCGGAGGTCATGGCTCTAGGTTAGTAGAGTGCCCCAAAACACCGTGAACCTGGACCTGTCCGCGACCTCGATCGAGCTCACCCGGGCGCTCTGCGACCTCGAGTCGGTGTCCGGTAACGAGGCCGTCATCGCAGACGCGGTGGAACGCGCGCTGGCCGGGTACCCGCACCTCGACATCATCCGCGACGGCGACACCGTCGTCGCCCGCACCAACCTGGGTCGGGCCCAGCGCGTGATCATTGCCGGCCATCTCGACACGGTCCCGCTGAACGACAACCTGCCGACCCGGTTCGAGACCATCGATGGCGTCGACTATCTCTGGGGCCGCGGCACCGTCGACATGAAGGCCGGCGTGGCCGTGCAGCTGAAGCTGGCCGCCGAACTGACCGCGTCCAGCGTTGACGTAACGTGGATGTGGTACGACCACGAGGAGGTTTCCGACGACCTCAACGGCCTCGGCCGCCTCGCCCTCAACCGGCCCGACCTCTTCGCGGGCGACTTCGCCATCCTCGGTGAGCCCACAAACAGCCAGATCGAGGGTGGCTGCAACGGCAACGTGCGCGTGGAGATCCGCACCTTCGGGCTGCGCGCCCACTCCGCCCGCAGCTGGGTCGGAGACAATGCCATCCACAAGATCGGGCCCGTCATCGACATCCTGGCGGCCTACGAGCCGCGGCAGGTCGAGGTCGAAGGCCTCGTCTACCGCGAAGGCCTCAACGCCGTCGGCATCGGCGGCGGCATCGCCGGCAACGTCATCCCCGACGAGTGCATGGTGCACATCAATTATCGGTTCGCCCCCAGCCGTGCCTCGGCGGAGGCCATCGTGCACCTGGAGGAGCTCTTCGCGGGCTACGAGATCACCGTCGTCGACCGGGCCGAGGGTGCCCGGCCGGGCCTGGACGCCCCGCTGGCCCTGCAGTTCCTGACCGCGGTCGGCGGCGAGGCCAAGCCCAAGTACGGCTGGACGGATGTCGCCCGCTTCTCCGCCCTGGGCATTCCCGCCGTCAACTACGGCCCCGGCGACCCGCTGAAGGCCCACGCCGACGACGAACGCGTCGCCCTGGCGCAGATCACGGACTGCGAGGACGGCCTTCGCGCGTGGCTGACCACAAGCGTCGGGTAGCCGTGGCGTCGTCCGGCTGGAAGGCCGGCTACCGGCTCACGCCGTGGTGGGCCCTGGTCGCCCTGATCTGGGCCGCGTCCCGGCTCGTCACGACCACCCTGGTGCTACTGCTCGCGAGTGTGCAGGGCGCCAACCCGTGGACGGGCGCGTCACCCGGCTACGCGGAGTTCGCGAACATGTGGGACGCCCGCTGGTACAACATCGTCGCCGTCGCGGGCTACCCGTCGACACTGCCGCTCACCGCCGGCGGGGAGATCGCGGAGAACGCCTGGGCCTTCATGCCCGGCTACCCGGTGGTCGTGCGCCTGCTGATGGTGCTCCTCGGGCAGCCGTGGGCACCCGTGGCCGTATTCGTGTCCCTGGCCGCCAGCCTCGGCGCCGCCCTGCTGTTCTACCGGCTGATGCGCACTGTACAGGCCTCCGGGACGGCGTTGTTCGCGGTGGTGCTGTTCTGTGTGGCCCCGATGTCGCCCGTGCTGCAGTTCGGTTATGCCGAGTCGCTGTACCTCTTCCTGCTCACGTTGGCTCTTCTCCTGCTGCTCGAGCGGCGGTATGTGCTGCTGTTCCCGGTGATCGCCGTGATGGCGCTGACCCGGCCCAGCGGCCTGGCCTTCGCGCTCGCCCTGGGGCTGCACGTCGTGCACCGCTGGCTTGCCCGGAAACAAGACCCGTTTTCGGTGCGCGAACGGTTGCTGGCGTCTTCCGTTGCCGTGTTCAGCGGCATTTCCGGCCTGGCCTGGCCGGCCATCGCCTGGGTCGCCACGGGGTCGATCACGGCCTACACCGACACCGAGCTGGCCTGGCGTTCGGCCTACATCGGCTACCAGGAGCTCGTTCCGTTCACCGCCTGGTTCCAGGGCGGTGTCTGGTGGCTCGGGATGCCGCTGGGCATCATCGTTGTCTCGGGGCTCATCCTGGCATTCGGCCTGACCCTGTTGCTGCCGGCGGTGCGCCGACTGGGCACGGACCTGCGGTTCTGGCTCGCCAGCTACGGCCTCTACCTGCTGGCGGTGTTTTTCCCGCAGTCGAGCACCTTCCGCCTGCTGATGCCGATGTTTCCGTTGTTGGGTGCCGTGGCGCAGCCGCGGAGCGCCGTGTACCGGGTGGGCATCGTGCTGCTGTTCATCGCCGGACAGTGGGGCTGGCTCCTGCTGTGCTGGGGGGTCGACGGAGCGGACTGGACACCTCCCTAATTACAGTCTCAGCCCGTAATGGCAGATAATGGAAGTTCAGACGAATGAATGGAAGGGGAGTTCATGGCGGCCATGAAGCCAAGGACCGGAGACGGGCCAATGGAGGCTGTAAAAGAGGGGCGCCTTATCATCGTGCGTGTTCCGCTCGAAGGTGGAGGCCGACTTGTCGTCTCTGTGAACGACGCTGAAGCCAAAGAGCTTCACGATGCCCTCGCCGGTGTAGTCCAGCCGACCGTATAGTTCCAGGATCGGCCGCGCAGCTCAGGCTGTGCGGCCGATCTTTTTTGCCGACCTGGAGCGGATGAGTTTCCCGCGGACAGCCGTCGCACCGCCCGTAGGAGGTACCCGTCACCAGGCCCGCCACTCGCATCCGTCGGCACGTAAATGCGGAGAATTTTAGGAAACGCCGGTTTGGGCGCCATCAGTCCCGGCGTGTCGCGTATTTCTCCGAGTTAACGTCACAACGGATGCCCCGGGCTGGCTGCGCCCGCCGCCGGTGGTTGAGCGTGCCGAAACCCGGCGGTCCAGCCTGCAAACCCGCGCCGCACCATCCGTGCCCCGCGTCGCCACCCCCCCCTGTCACCGAATTGATTAGAACAGGAAGACTAAACTCAACAGTTATCTTTCCTCATCTATTGACTCCAACTTAGAACATGTCTACGATGTAGGTATGGCTGGAGCCCCCACTCCGCACCACCCCACCGCCTCACCGCAGGCGGTGCCTTCCCTCGTGCAGGCACCCCTCGCGCAGGCACCCCGTACACAGTCACCCCTTGTGCAGCAGCTGCAGCAGGCGCGTGATCTGGCCGCGGCCGTGCTGGATTCGGTGTCCTTTTCCCTCCTGGGCGAGGCGGACGCGATGATGGTGCTCGGCACGGTCGAAGACCTCGGCCGCCGGGTCGATGCCGCTAGGGTGGCCTCTGCCGCTGACATTTCGGTGCGGTGCCGCCGCATCCTGGGCCATGAGTCCCTGGCGGATAAGAACGGGGCCAGTAGCGGCATCGACCTGATCACTCGTCTGACCCGCGTCTCTT
>NZ_SOHB01000025.1:0-35128 GCF_004403055.1 Cryobacterium sp. TMT1-19 | reverse complement strand
CCCGCCGCGCCCGCCGCGCTGGTCGCGCCGGTCGCGCCGGTCGCGTGCGCGGCGGGCGGGTCGGCCGTGAGGCGGGCATCCGCCAGGGCACGCTCGATCACGGTGAGGTCGATGCCCTCCGCGATCACGGAGTGGCGTTCCGGATGCTGCCGGATATCGATCCCCACAAGGTCGCGCATGTCACGCCGCAGCTCGGGCCTCGGGAAGAGAACGGTGTGCGCGGCATCCGCGGCCAGCCGCTGCACGAGCCGGGCCCGGAACCAGAAGTGCTCGGTCTCGTCGACCGTGCCGAAGTTAGCCCGGGTGAGCACCCCGGAACTGTCGAGGGAATGGATGACGCTGTGCGGGTCGGGGGCCACCGTGAACACGATCGGAATGTCGAGCTCGCGGGCGACGGTGGAGGCGGCCAGCGTGCCGATGTCGGCCATTCGCAGGTGGATCGCGTCGACGGTGCCGGCGGCGCGCAGAATGCGACGGATGCCGCGCTGCGTCGCAATCCGCCGCGGCCAGGCATCGACCGAGGCGACGGGTTCGCCCAGGAAGGGGACGGTCGCGAAGGCGTGCTCCGCGAGGGAAGACCCGACCTCGGACAGAGAGGTGAGCGCGCCGGCGAAGCTGCCGCGGGAGAGGGTGAGCACCCGTTCCACGGAGCCGCCGCGCGCACTGCCACCGCCGCCGCTGCCGCCGGAGACGAGCGCGTCGCCCAGGCGCACGAGCAGCGTGGCGATGCCGCCGTTGTCGCCGGCCCCCACCTGGCTGAGTTCGCGGTCGATGTCGGCGTGCAGGAAGAGTTGGGCCACCGTCAGCCCCCGGCTCCACGGCGGGCGCGGGTAGGCCGGCACAGTCAGGTCGATCAGGGCGAGCCGGGCCACATCGGCAAGCACGCCGCTGCCCTGCGACAGGTCGCTCACGATACGGATGTTGGCCTCGTTCGGACCGAGGTCGCCGATGGCCGCGATCGCCGCCGCACGCACCGCGTTCGGCTCGGAGCCGTCGACTGCGACCCGGCGCAGCAGACGTTCGGGGATGCGCCCGGCGATGAGACCCATCGTTTCGACCAGGCGGGCGCGGGCGCCGCACTCATGCACGCCGATCAGGGTGCCCTCGAGGGCGAGCGCCACATGCACCGGCACCGACGAGCTCCACTGCTCCAGCGTGCGCTGGGCGATCATGCCGGAGAAGCCGCCGTCGACAACCATGCTCAGCAGTCCGGAGATCGCCTCGAACCGGGGCAGCCGGGCGCCGAACGCCCAGGCCGCGTGTTCGCGGATGAAGAGCGAGTCGTGGGTGAGCAGCGACACGAGCACGTCATCAGCGGACTCGTCGAACACCTGGCCGAGCGAGTGGATGGCCGCGATCGCGGTCAGCTGGTCACCAGGGTCGGTCGCCGCCTGCGCGAGCAGGCGCACGGCGCGGATGCCGCCGTCCCGGCTCGCTGCGATGGTCAGGTCATCGGCGCAGCGGATGCCGTCCAGGATCGACCGGGTCTGCCGCATCGTGTCCAGCGTCGTGTGAGTTCCCACGGTGCCCCCTCTGTCTCCTGCTTCAAGCAGTCCGATTCGAACATACACGTGGCCGATGTCGGAACGCCCTGTGGAATGGAGCAAAATGGTCACATGACACGACGCGCTCCGATCGAAGACATCAACGAAGACAATCTGGTCGTCACGAAGCCGAAGAAGTCCGCGGCCGGAGTGGAAGCGGTTCTGGTGGCGCTCGATCGCGGGTTCGCGCAGGCCGGCGTTCCCCGCACGGCGAAGGCGCTGCTGCGCCTCAACCAGCGCGACGGCACCGACTGCCCGGGCTGCGCGTGGCCGGAGTCGCAGGGCCACCGCAAGACCGCGGAGTTCTGTGAGAACGGCGCCAAGGCCGTCGCCGAGGAGAGCACCTTGCGCACCGTGACGCCGGCGTTCTGGGCCGAGCACTCGATCGAGGAGCTCGCCACGAAGACCGAGTACTGGCTCGGCAACCAGGGCCGCATCACGCATCCGGTGGTCATCCGTCCCGGCGACACGCACTACTCCCAGATCTCCTGGAACGAAGCCTTCGAGCTCATCGGCGAGCGGATCCGAGCCACCGTTCCCGACCGTACGGTCTTCTACACCTCGGGACGCACCGCCAACGAGGCGGCGTTCCTCTACCAGCTGTTCGCCCGCTCGATCGGCACGAACAACCTGCCCGACTGCTCGAACATGTGCCACGAGTCCTCCGGAAGCGCCATGAACGCCACCATCGGCATCGGCAAGGGCACCGTTTCGCTCGAAGACATCCACCATGCCGAGCTGATCCTCGTCGTCGGCCAGAACCCGGGCACCAACCACCCGCGGATGCTGTCGGCCCTCAAGGAGTGCAAGGACAACGGCGGCCGGGTCGTCGCCGTCAACCCGCTGCCCGAGGCCGGGTTGTTCAATTTCAAGGATCCCCAGTCGGTCTCCGGCCTGATCGGCGACGGCACAGCACTCGCCGACGAGTACCTGCAGATCAAGGTCGGCGGCGACCTGGCCCTGTTCCAGGCCCTCGGCCACCTGCTGCTCGAAGCGGAGGAGCGCGTTCCCGGCTCCGTCGTCGACGCGGAGTTCGTCGCGGCGAACACCCAGGGCCTCGACGAGTACCGCGCCGCCCGCACGACCATCGACTGGGCCGAGACGGAGAAGGCCACCGGGCTCACCGCGGTGGAGATCTCCACCGTCGCGCAGATGATGATCGACTCCACGGCCACGATCATCTGCTGGGCGCTCGGACTCACTCAGCAGCCGCACTCGGTCAACACACTCAAGGAGATCATCAACCTGCTCCTGCTGCAGGGGAACTTCGGCAAGCCGGGCGCCGGCGCCTGCCCGGTTCGCGGCCACTCCAACGTGCAGGGCGACCGCACCATGGGCGTCTGGGAGAAGCCCAAGGAACCGATGCTCGCCGCGCTGGACAAGGAATTCGGCATCGAGTCCCCTCGCAAGCACGGTCTCGACTCGGTGGACACCGTCGCGGCCTTCGAGAACGACGACGTCGACGTGTTCGTGTCGATGGGCGGCAACTTCGCCCTCGCCTGCTCCGACACAGTGGCCCTCGAGGCGGCAATGCAGCGCGTGGGCCTGACCGTGCACGTGTCGACCAAGCCCAACCGGTCGCACATCATGCACGGCACGACCTCGCTGATCCTGCCGACGCTGGGGCGCACCGACACGGACGACAAGCACCCGGGTGGTCGCCAGGTGCTCTCGGTCGAGGACTCCATGTCGGTCGTGCGCACCACGCAGGGGCGTCTGGACCCGGTCTCCGAGCACTTGCTCGCCGAGCCCGTCATCGTCGCCCGGATGGCCAGCGCCACCCTCGGCGACGACCACGTGATCGACTGGAAGGCGATGGCCGACGACTACGACGTCATCCGTGACCGCATCTCGCGGGTTCTCCCGGGCTTCACCGATTTCAACGCGCGCCTCAAGACGAAGAACGGTTTCGTACTGCCCAACCCGCCCCGCGACACCCGCAGCTTCGCCACCGACATCGGCCGGGCCCGGTTCACGGTCAGCCCGCTCGAATACCTCACCCCGCCAGCCGGCCACCTGATCCTGCAGACCATGCGCAGCCACGACCAGTACAACACCACGTTCTACGGGCTGGATGACCGCTACCGCGGCATCTCCGGCGGCCGCCGGGTCATCCTGATCCACCAGGACGACGCCACCGAGCTGGGCTTTGCGGACCGCGACATGGTCGACGTGATCAGCACTTTCCAGGGCGAGGAGCGGCGCGCCAACGAGTTCCGCCTGGTGGTCTACCCCACCCCGCGGGGCTGCGCGGCCGCGTATTTCCCCGAGGCGAACGCCCTGATGCACCGCGAGCTCGTGGCCCGGGAGTCGAACACCCCCGGTTACAAGGCCATGTCCGTGCGATTCATCGCACACGAGGCAGCGAATTCAGCACCGCTGACGTGAGCCGGGGCGTGAACACGGGCGCTGGGGCACAGCGCGTCACCCACTGGTGGCCGCTGCTCTCCGGGCTGGTCACCGTCGCGCTGGCGGTGGGTCTGGGCCTGGTCATCTCCCGGAACGGCAAGCCGTTCGCCCTGGACACGGAGTGGATGATCGCGGTGTCCGGCAATCGGGCACCGGTGTGGGATTCCCTCGCCCTCGTGATGAACAGCCTGGGCGGCGGTCTCACCGGCTCCGTCGTCGTGCCCGGTCTGCTCATCGGCCTGCTCCTGTTCTTCAAGCGCCCGTGGGCCGCGGGCTTCGCCCTCGCGGTAACCGTGGTCTCCGGTGCCGCCGTACACCTCCTCAAGTGGCTGTTCGGCCGGGCCCGCCCGGTCGAGCTCGACGATCTGTTGGTCAGCGTTGATTTCGGGTCGTTCCCCTCCGGCCATGTCGCCAATGCGGCGACGCTGGCGATAATCCTGGCGCTGCTCTTCCGGTTCTGGTGGGTGTGGCTGGCCGGGGCGCTGTACACGGCGCTGATGATGCTCAGCCGCATCTACCTGGGCGCTCACTGGCTGACCGATACCGTCGGGGCGGCACTGCTCGGCATCGGGATCGCGGTGGCGGTCTGGGCTCCCCTGGCCGTGACACTCGATCGCGAACGCCGACGCAGCCGCGCGTCGCATCCGTGGCGCACGTTCCACGACCGGTACGTCGTCGAGACGTGGGAACGCAATGCCCGGTCCCGCCGCATGCTCCAAGTCACCGCGATCGCCTGCCTGGGTTTCGGCGCCGTCGTCTTCACGCTCACGCTGCTGAGTGTGCTGAGCGGCAGCGGCATCACCGCGATCGACCTCCCCGTGCAGGAGTGGCTGCTGGAAGCCCGGTCCCCCGTTCTGACGACCGTGATGGTGGTGCTGGCGGTCGTATTCGGGCCGGTCGCGCTGCCCCTGATCGTGCTGGTCGTGTGCGTCGGCTGGGGTCTTCTCACCCGGCACGCCTGGCGCCCGCTGCTGCTCGCCGGTGCCATGGCAACCGGCGTGGTGCTGGCCCAGGTCATCGGACGCACGGTCGGCCGCGAGCGGCCGCCGATCGACCTGATGCTGTACGGCACGGACCTCACGTTCTCGTTCCCCTCCGGCCACGTGCTGGGTGCATCCGACTTCCTGCTGGTGACCGCCTACCTTCTGCTCTCGCGCCGTTGCAGCATGCGGGCCACCGCCCTCGGCCTCAGCATCGCCGTGGTCGGCATCGTGCTGGCGGCCCTCAGCCGCCTGTACCTCGGCTACCACTGGACCACGGATGCCCTGGCCTCCGTTTCGATCTCCCTGGTGGTGGTGGGCTGCGTGATCACGGTCGACACCTGGCGCACCGGGCGGGTGGTCGAACCCGCGGAGCGCGGCTAGCCGGGGACGCTCTGCGGAGTCCGCTCGCCGCTCGTGATGCGTTCCGCCCCGGCGTAGATCACCATGGAGTCGCCGCGCAAAAACCCGACCACCGTCATGCCTACCTCGTCCGCGAACTCGGCGGCCAGCGACGACGGCGCCGACACGGCGGCGAGCACCGGAATCCCGGCCATCAGCGCCTTCTGCGCCAGTTCGAAGCTCGCCCGGCTCGACACCATCAGCACCGTGCCGGTGAGCGGAAGCAGGTCTTCCTTCAGCGCCCAGCCGATGACCTTGTCGACCGCGTTGTGGCGGCCGACGTCTTCGCGCAGCACCAGCATCCGCCCGGTGGTCCCGTCGAAGAGGGCGGCCGCATGGATGCCGCCGGTCTTCTCGAAAACGTCCTGGGCGGCGCGCAAGACCTCGGGAAAGCTCGTCAGGAGCTCTGCGTCGACCTGAAGCGGGTCAGCCGTCACCGGGAACGCCGACTTCGTGCGCACGGCGTCGATGCTGGCCTTGCCGCAGAGCCCGCAGGAACTGGTCGTCAGGAACGATCGCTCCAGGCTCGGGTCGGGCGGTGTGACCCCGGGCGCGAGCGACACGTCGAGCACGTTGTAGGTGTTCACGCCCTCGACGGTGGCGCCGGCGCAGTACCGGGCCGTGGAAAAGTGCTCGCCCCGGGTGATGACGCCCTCCGACACCAGGAACCCCGCGGCGAGGTCGAAATCGTTGCCGGGGGTTCGCATCGTGACGGCGAGGGAGCGGCCGTTCACGCGGATCTCGAGTGGCTCTTCGACCGCCAGCACGTCTTCCCGGCTGGTGGGATTCTCGCCCGCCGTCAGTCGCACGACCTTGCGCCTGGCCGTGATCCTGCTCATCTGGATTCACCCACCGATGTACGACATTTCGATTCTCTTCTTGCCGGATGCGCGCAGCCGGCCGGTCTCGGCGCTGCGCAGCTCCGAGTAGCGGTCCGTGCGCTCGCGCCAGATCTGCTTCAGCACCTCAGCCAGCTGCTCATCGGTGCAACCGCCGCGCATCAGGGCACGCAGGTCGTGCCCCTCGGTCGCGAACAGGCAGGTGAACAGCTTGCCGTCGGTGGAGACCCGCGCCCGCGAGCAGGAATGGCAGAACGACTGGGTGACACTGGAGATCACGCCGATCTCCCCCTCGCCGTCGCGGTAGCGCCACCGGCGGCTGGTCTCACCGGTGTTGTTGGGGGCCGCCTCCTCAAGAGGCAGTTCAGCGTTGATGCGGGCCACGACCTCGGCCGAGGGCACCACGTCACCCATCTCCCAGCCGTTGCTCGAGCCCACGTCCATGAACTCGATGAACCGGAGGATGTACGGGGTGCCTTTGAAGTGGCGCGCCATGGCAACGATGTCCTGATCGTTCTGCCCGCGCTTGAGCACCATGTTGATCTTGATCGGGCCGAGCCCGACCGAGTGGGCCACGTCCAGGCTGTTCAACACCTTGGCGACCGGGAACTTCACGTCGTTCATGGCCCGGAACGTGGCATCGTCGAGCGAATCCAGCGACACCGTGACGCGCTTCAGCCCGGCGTCCTTCAGAGCCCGGGCCTTCAGCGCCAGCACCGAACCGTTGGTGGTCATCGCGATATCGATCGGGCGGCCGTCCGGGGTGCGGAGCGCCGCCAGCATCGCCACCAGTTCCTCGATCCCTTTGCGCAGCAGCGGCTCACCGCCGGTGAGGCGGATCTTCTCGACCCCGTGCGCCACGCTGATCCGCGCCAGCCGGGTCATCTCTTCGAAGGAGAGCAGTTCGTCGCGTTCCATGAAAGCGAAGTCCTTGCCGAAGACCTCTTTGGGCATGCAGTACACGCAGCGGAAGTTGCAGCGGTCGGTGACCGAGATGCGCAGATCGTGCAGCGGGCGTTGGAACTGATCAATCATGTCTCCACACTAACCGCCGCCCTTCGCGGCAACAGTCCTTCGGGACGGTGACAAATGCCCGGCCGCAGCAGAACAGGACAGCCGGCCGGGGCGAACCGCCAGCCGGCTGTCCTGTTACTGGTCGAACGCGCTTACTTGATGTACTGGTTCGGGTTCAGCACGTATTTGATCGACTTGCCGGCGTCGAACTCGGCGTAGCCGCGCGGGGCATCGTCCAGGCTGATCGCCTGAGCGTTGACGGCCTTCGCGATCTGCACCTTGTCGTGCAGGATCGCCATCATCAGCGAACGGTTGTACTTCATCACCGGGGTCTGACCGGTAGCGAAGGACAGGGACTTGGCCCAGCCGAGGCCCAGCCGGATGGACAGCGAGCCGACCTTCGCCGCCTCGTCGACCCCGCCCGGGTCACCCGTGACGTAGAGGCCCGGGATGCCCAGGCCACCACCGGCGGCCGTGACCGTCATCAGCGAGTTCAGCACCGTGGCCGGACGCTCCGTTCCGGCATCCTTGCCGTGGCCGCGGGCCTCGAAGCCGACCGCGTCCACGCCGCAGTCGACCTCGGGCACACCCAGGATCTGCTCGATCTGATCCTGCGGTTCGCCCTTCCGCAGGTCGATGGTCTCGCAGCCGAAGCTGCGGGCCTGCGCCAGCCGCTCCTCATTGAGGTCGGCGACGATGACGACGGCGGCCCCGAGCAGCTGAGCGGATGCCGCCGCGGCCAGACCCACCGGGCCCGCTCCGGCGATGTAGACGGTCGATCCGACCCCGACGCCCGCGCTGAACGCTCCGTGGAAGCCGGTCGGGAAGATGTCCGAGAGCATGGTGAGGTCCATGATCTTTTCCAGCGCCTGGTCCCGGTCCGGGAATTTCAGGAGGTTCCAGTCCGCGTACGGCACCAGCACGTACTCGGCCTGGCCGCCGACCCAACCGCCCATGTCGACGTAGCCGTAGGCGCTGCCCGGGCGGTCGGGGTTGACGTTGAGACAGATTCCGGTTTTGCGCTCCTTACAGTTGCGGCACCGGCCGCAGGAGATGTTGAACGGCACCGAGACGATGTCGCCGACCTTGATGAACTCGACGTCGGGTCCGCATTCGACCACCTCGCCGGTGATCTCGTGGCCGAGGACGAGGTCCGACGGCGCGGTCGTGCGCCCGCGAACCATGTGCTGGTCCGAGCCGCAGATGTTGGTGGTGACCGTGCGGAGGATGACCCCGTGCGGCACCTTGCGGCCCACGTTCGCCGGGTTGACACCCGGTCCGTCCTTCAGCTCGAAGGTCGGGTAGTCGATGTCGATGACCTCGACGACGCCCGGGCTCTTGTAGGCAACTGCTCTGTTCCCAGTCATGAAGTACCTTCCTAGTTCCTGTTTGCTTCCCTCACAGCGAGACCCGTCGGGCCGCGCGAGACTGCATCGAAATTTCTAGTTGGTGCCTGTTTCTCCTCTAGAGGACTACATCGCGGCCTGAAATTCAAGGGGTGTGCTCAGATGACCGTTTTGGGTACACACCGGGCGCTGCCAACGCCTACCTTGGAAGCATGGCCATTCCCCCTCTTGTCGAGCCGATCGCCCGCCTGAGCGGCGCCGAATCCGTTCGCACCGCCCGCCAACGCCGTCTGCCCCAGCTCAACGAGCTCGGCCAGCGTCGCCTCGCCAACGCCCGGGTGCTCGTGCTCGGCGCCGGCGGGCTGGGGTCCCCCGCGCTCATCTACCTGGCCGCGGCCGGCGTGGGAACGATCGGCATCGTCGACGGCGACGACGTCGAACCCAGCAACCTGCAACGCCAGATCGTGCACGGCCAGGCGGATGTCGGACGCCCCAAGGTGGCCAGCGCCGCCGAATCGATCGCCCAGATCGCGCCGGAGGCCGTGGTCGTGCAGCACGCCGAACGGCTCGACGCCGGCAACGCCGCCGCGATCATCGGCGGTTACGACGTGGTCATCGACGGCACCGACAACTTCCCCACCCGTTTCCTGGTCAACGACACCTGCGCGGCCCTGGGCCTGCCACTGGTCTGGGCATCCGTTCTCCGTTTCGACGCCCAGCTGTCGGTGTTCTGGGCCACCCCACCGGCCGAGAGCGGCCTCACCGGGGTGCACCTGCGTGACCTGTTCCCGACCCCGCCCACAGAGGGTGAGGTGCCCAACTGCGCCGAAGCCGGCGTGCTCGGCGCGCTCTGTGGCCAGGTGGGCTCGCTGATGGCCACCGAGGCGATCAAGCTGATCGCCGGTATCGGCGCTCCGCTGATCGGGCGCGTGCTCGTGATCGACGCGCTCTCGGGCCGTTTCACCGAGGTGCCCCTGCTCGGCACCGGCATCGCCGCCGCCGACCCGAACCCGGCAGCGACCCTCGCCGCCGCCCGCGGCTCCGCTCAGGCCGCCGCCGCTGGGGCCTGGCCGACGCTCACCCCGGTGGAGCTCGTGGCCCGGCTCACTGCCCGCGCCGAGGGAACCGACCCGTTCGTGCTGGTCGACGTGCGCGAGCCCGACGAGCACGCCGAGAGCGCCATCCCGGATGCCGTCCTGCTGCCTCTCGGCGACCTGCTCACCGAGGCCGGAATGGCCACCCTGCCGCGGGACGTGCCGCTGGTGCTGCACTGCCATCTGGGGCCGCGGGCCGAACGCGCCGCTATGGCCCTGGACGCGGCCGGCTTCACCGGCCTCACCCTGCTCGCCGGCGGGATCGTCGCTTGGGACGTTGCCGTCGCCGCACGCACCGCTCCCGGCCGCGGCAGCAAGTGGGCCGGCGACGCCGTGTCCAACGAATCGACGACCACAGCGGGGAACTGACCATGACGGGGAACACGCACGAGCACACCCACGAGCACGACGCCGACGCTTGCGCCGTACCGGTCTTGGCCCGCAGCGTCGCCGACCAGCTCTCCTTCGTGCTCGCCGCGGTCGCCCCGCTGCCGCCCGTGCTGGTCTCGCTTGACGAGGCGCTGGGCCTGATGCTGGCCGAGGATGTTCGGAGCGCCACGGACACACCTCCCTTCGACAACTCGGCCATGGACGGCTATGCCGTCCGGCGCGCCGACCTGCTGCAGGCCTCCGCCGAGCACCCGGTGACGCTGCCGGTGGTCGCTGACCTCGCGGCCGGAACCAGCCAGAACCCGCACCTGGAGACCGGGCAGGTGGCCCGGATCATGACGGGGGCGCCGCTCCCGGACGGGGCGGATGCCGTGGTTCCGATCGAAGACACCGATCAGGGCATCGACACGGTCACCGTCGTGCGGGCGCCGCAGCCGGCAGCGCACATCCGTCGCGCCGGCGAAGACGCCCACGCCGGCGACACCGTGCTCACCCGCGGCTCGGTGCTCTGGCCGACCCGGGTTGCCGCGGCCGCCAGCGCCGGAACCTCGTCGCTCCGGGCGCACCCGGCTCCGCGCGTGGCCGTGATCTCCACCGGGAGCGAGCTCGTCACCCCCGGCGAACCCACCCGGCGCGGCCAGATCCCCGACTCCAACTCCTACCTCCTCGCGTCGGCCGTCACCGCGGCCGGCGGGGTGCCGATCCGGCTCGGCGCGGTTCCCGACGACGAGAACACGCTCCGCAGCCTGCTGGCCAGCCTCGCCGGCACGGTCGACGCCATCGTGCTCTCCGGCGGGGTGAGCGTCGGCGCCTACGACATCGTCAAGGCCGTGCTCGCCCCGCTCGGCACCGTACGGTTCGGGCCGGTCAAGATGCAGCCGGGCAAGCCTCAGGGTTTCGGCCGCTGGCCGGCCGACGACAATGCAGTCGAGGGACCGCTCATCTTCGCCCTCCCCGGCAACCCGGTCAGCGCCTTCGTGTCGTTCGAGGTGTTCGTGCGGCCGGCCCTGCGCCGCCTCGGCGGGCACATCGAGCTCTTTCGCCCCACGATCTCGGCGACCGCCGGGGAGAGCTGGGACTCCCCACCCGGCCGTGCCCAGTACATGCCGGTGACCCTCGAGGGCGTGGGAATCCGCAGGGTGGTCCGCCGGTCCGCCGCGGGCGGGTCGGGATCCCACCTCGTCGCCGGGCTTGCTCAGGCCGTCGGGCTGGCCATCGTGCCGGAAAACGTGACGCGGATTGCCGAGGGCGACCGCGTCACTGTCATGCTGTTGACATGAGCATCCGCGACCTGTCCGCACACCCCTTCACGCATCTCGACTCTTCCGGCCAGGCCCGCATGGTCGACGTCACCGAGAAGCAGCCCACCGTGCGCAGCGCCACCGCCGCCGGCTTCGTGGCCTGCGGCCCGACGGTCATCGCGGCCCTTCGCGACGGCAGCACCCCCAAGGGCGATGTGCTCGCCGTGGCCCGCATCGCCGGCATCCAGGGTGCCAAGAAGTGCGCCGACCTGCTCCCCCTCGCGCATGTGATCGGGGTGCACGGCGCCGCCGTCGACCTCGTCATCGAAAACACCGGGGTGCGCGTCACGGCCACCGTGCGCACGGCCGACCGCACCGGCGTCGAGATGGAGGCCCTGACCGCCGTGTCGGTCGCCGCCCTCGCCGTGGTCGATATGGTCAAAGGCCTCGACAAGTCCGTTTGGATCGAGAACGTGCGCCTCATCACGAAGACCGGAGGGAAGTCCGGCGACTGGCACCGCCCGAACGAGTAGCGATGACCCGAGCAGCCATGAGCGTCGACCTGATCGTGCTGGCGGGCGGGCGCGCCCGGCGCCTCGACGGCGCGGTCAAGCCCGCGGTCGAGGTGGCCGGGCGCGCGCTGCTCTCCCGGGTGCTGGACGCCCGCGGTCTCGCCCGGAACGTTGTCGTGGTCGGGCCGGAGGAGGCTCGTGCGGCCGTCCCGGCCGACGACACGGCCGAGCTGACCTGGACGCTCGAAGATCCCCCGTTCGGCGGCCCGGTCGCCGGCATCGTGGCGGGACTCGCGGCACTCGAGCACGCGACCGCGTCCGGGCCTGCGGACTGGGTGCTCCTGCTGGCCTGCGACCTGCCGTGGGCAGCGGATGCCGCCCGCCTACTGGTGCCGGCGGCGTCCGACCCGGGGCTGCCGGCATCCGTTCACGGCCTGCACCTGGTCGACGCGGGCGGCCGCGCGCAGTGGCTCGCGGGGATCTACCGTCTGGCGCCGCTGCGGGCGGCCGCGCACCGGATCGGCGCCGACGCCCACGGCGCCAGCATGCGCGGACTGCTGGCCCCGCTCGAGCTGCGGGGCGTCCGCGACCAGAACGGCGAGGGGAGCGACGTGGACACATGGCAGGATGTGGAGAGGAGTTCCGCACTGCTGACCAGCACCCCACCGCGGAGCACCCCACCGCGGAGCAATCCGACCGCGGAGCAATCCGATGAGGAGTGATACCCAATGAGCGCCTCGACCCCGCTTCCCCCTGAGGCTCTCGACGAGTGGCTGGTGGCCCTCGCCGCCGCACTCGGCCTGGATCCGGCCGACATCCCCGTGGGCACGCTGCTCGACGTGGCCCGCGACGTGGCCCACAACGTGGCCCGGCCCGCCGCCCCGCTGAGCACGTTCCTGGTCGGTCTGGCCGCCGCCCGGAACGGCGGCACACCCGCCGCCATCGAGGCCGCCAGTGCGCTGGCCACCCGGCTCGCCCTCACCTGGCCGCCGGACCAGCCGGAGGCGACACGCTGATGGCGACCATCCGTTTCTTCGCCGCGGCAGCCGAATCCGCCGCCGCCGACGCGGCCGCGGTCGATGCCGCCACCATCGGCGACTTGCGCGCCCAGCTCACCAGCCTCTACGGCGACGAGTTCGAGCACATCCTCGGCCGGTGCTCCCTGCTCGTGAACGGCACACGGGCGACGGATGACACGGTGCCGCTCTCCGGCAGCGACACCGTCGACGTGCTGCCGCCCTTCGCCGGCGGCTGACGCCCGCCGATTTCGGTTCTGTTCGACCGAATCATTTTTCACGGCGTTCACGCGTTGTCGCATTTCCGCTGCACCGCGAGGGTGGAAGCTACGCGGGCCTGGTGCCCGGCAGCAACCAGCCGAGGAAGTCCATGTCAGTCGAAACGTCCCCGCAGTTCGCCTCGAAACTCAAACCGGATCTGTCCAACTGGGACCCGGAGAATGACGAGACCTGGGATCCGGGGCTCGCCTGGCGCACCCTGTGGATCACCACCTTCAGCCTGACTCTGAGCTTCGCGGCCTGGTACCTCGTCAGCGCGATCGCCCCGCGTCTGAACGACATCGGCTACTCCCTCGCACCCAGCCAGCTGTACTGGCTCGTCGCCCTCCCCGGGCTCGCCGGCGGCCTGCTGCGCCTGGTCTTCATGTTCCTGCCGCCGATGATGGGCACCCGCAACCTCGTCGCCATGTCGTCGGCCCTGCTCGTGATCCCGATGCTCGGCTGGACCCTCGCCGCCCGGGACACGTCCACGCCGTACTGGGTGCTGCTCTCCCTGGCGTTCGCGGCCGGCATCGGTGGCGGAACCTTCTCCGGTTTCATGGCATCGACCAGCTACTTCTTCCCCAAACGCCTCGCCGGAACGGCTCTGGGCCTGCAGGCAGGCCTCGGCAACTTCGGCATCGGCCTGATGCAGCTGATCCTGCCCTGGGTCGTCGGATTCGGTCTGCTCGGCACCGCCGCCCTCACCCCCCAGAGCAGTGCCGAAGGTGACCTCGTCTGGCTGCACAACGGTGGGCTGGTGCTCATCCCCTGGGCTCTGCTTGCCATCGTCCTGGCGGTGATGTACCTGCGCCGGGTGCCGATCACGGCGAACTTCCGCCAGCAGATGGACATCTTCGGGGTCAAGCACACCTGGATCATGACCGCCATCTACCTGATGAGCTTCGGCGCCTACAGTGGCCTCGCCGCCCAGATGGGCCTGATCATCCTCGACGTCTACGGCAACTTCCCGGATGCCCCGAACCCGCTGGCCTTCGCATTCATCGGCCCCGTCCTCGGCGCCCTGGTGCGGGCGGCGAGCGGCCCGTTCTGCGACAGGTGGGGCGGCGCGATCTTCACGTTCATCGGTGGCCTCGGCATGGTGGCGGGAACTGCCCTCACCGCCTTCTTCCTCACGCCGACCAGCGTGGACGAGTTCTGGGGCTTCCTCACCGGCATGTTGATCATCTTCTTCTTCGCCGGGCTGGCCAACGCCGGCACGTTCAAGCAGATGCCAATGATCTTCCCGAAGCGTCAGGCCGGCGGAGCCATCGCCTGGACCTCCGCCATCGCGGCCTTCGGACCGTTCGTCGTGGGCATCTCGCTCACCATGATCAGCCCGACCGCGTTCTTCGCCGGCTGCGCCGTGTTCTGCGTGTTCTGCACCTGGCTCGCCTGGTTCTACTACGCCCGCAAGGGTGCTCCCTTCCCCAGCTGATCGATCTGCCGGATCGGAGTACGATCCCCGCATGGAACAGCTGCACTTCACGATTCGGATCGACGCTCCGGTACACACCGTCTGGAGCACGATGCTGGACGCGTCGACCTACCGGGACTGGACCCGGGCGTTCCACGAGGGTTCCCACTACGTCGGAAGCTGGGCGGAGGGCAGCACGATCCGCTTCCTCGCCCCCGGCGAGGATGCTTCCCACAGCGGGCTGGTGGCCACGGTCGTCGAAAACCGGCCGGACGAGTTCATCTCCCTGGAAATCCGCGGTGCTGTCTCCCGGGGCATCGACGACATCACGAGCGCTCACGCGCGGCGGTTCGCGGGCGCGCACGAGGACTACTCCTTCAGCGAGTCCGACGGGGTGACCACACTCGTGGTAACCGTCGACACCGACGAGGAATTCACGGCCATGTTCGCTGCGGATTGGCCCCGCGCCCTCGCGCGGCTCGGGGAGCTCGCCGAGGAACGGGCCGCCACCGCCGACTAGCTGCCCGGGTCCTGCCAGCCGTGGGCGATGAAGGGTCGGACTGGGAGTTCCGAGCCCCGAACGGGGCGGAGCGAGTGGTCGATGCCCGATCCGCACCAGCGCTGCTGCCCACCCGGCGGGGCCTGTGGCCAACTCAGGAGATCCGTCCGGCCGGGCCGAACATCCACACTGGTTCCGCACTGATCCGTGGCGGCCGGTGCATGCCGGGCAACGGATGTCCTGAGTTGGCCACACACACACACACCCGCACACGCGCGCTCGCGCGACCGGGCCTAACCCACGGAAGAGTCAGGAGAGCCAGAATCTCCGCCGAGTGGGCCCGCGAGGTTGCCGCCGGCGTGGGCGCCGACAGCTCCGTGACCGACTGAGTTCAGGCCGGCTCAGTCGTCGTCTTCGCCCCCGGCGGGCGCCGGTGCTCCCCCGACCTCGGACCAGACGGCCGCCGCACCGCTGTGACCGATGAGCACGGCCTGCACGATGGTTCCCGTGGCGGCGACCAGCGCGGCCACGGCCAGCACGATGGCCACCCACTTCGGGGCGCGGGCGACGGATGTCCGGCCGCCGACCTCCCGGTAGTTCCACCAGAGTAGAACGGCGGCGACCACGACCAGGGCGGCAACCCAGGGCAGCAGCCCGTCGGCCAGCTCGGAGTGGGTCTCGACCAGCGCGGTCTCGATGACCCGCTCTCTCAGCGCCTCCCCGGATTCGCGCGCCAGCGGCACGAGAACGAGTGCGGCCAATGCGAGGATCAGCGGCAGGAACTTCGCCCACCGGCGAAACCGGGGCCAGAGGGCCGCGACGACGACGAGGGCGGCCGTGGGAACGACGACCGCGGTCGCGTGCACCACGAGGGGGTGCACAGGCAAACCGAAGATGGTGTCGAGCAGCGCATCGAACATGTGTCTCCCTCTGGGGCATCCTCAGGCACGAAAGTGGACCCGCACTGGCAATGCTAGGCACCGGAGCGGAACCCCGCCATTAGCGCAGGCTTCGCTTACCACCCCGAGTGCGGCGGGATCAAGACGCCCTCGATCGCCTGCAGGCGGCCTGGCGTGCGCGCGGGCTAGCCCTTCGGGCAGCCCAGGTGCCGGCGGCCTGCATCATCCGTTGCCCCTGCGACCCGCTCCCCCGGCTGCATATGGCGGCTGCGGGTCGCGCACCGGCGTCGACGTCCCTGGGATCTTCGGCTAGCGGCGGCCGCCCACCTTTTCGCGGGTGTCCCTCGGTAGTTCGCTCTTCTCCCAGCCACGGCGGGCCTTCTGGGAGCCCGCACCGCGGTGGCCGTCCCGCGAGCGGTAGACGATGTAGGGACGCACGAAGTAGCCGAGCGGCGCCGAGAATACATGCACCAGTCGGGTGAAGGGCCACAGCAGGAAGAGCATCGTGGCAAAGAGCACGTGCAGTTGGAAGAAGAACGGCACGTCGCTCATCAGCGCCGGGTCCGGCTGAAAGGCGTACAGGCTGCGGATCCACGGCGAGATCGACCCACGGTAGTCGTAGCCGGCGCCGAGCACCTGGTAGAGCACGGTCGCCGTCGTGCCGAAGGCGATGGTGCCGGCGAGGAACAGGTACATGACCTTGTCCATCATGGTCGTGACCAGCTTGACCCGGGCGACCAGGCGGCGACGGATCAGCAGGATGGCGAGGCCGGCGATGGTCAGCACCGCGGCGACGCTGCCCAGCCAGGTGGCCCCGAGGTGGTAGATGTGCTCGGTGACGCCAAAGAACTCGAGCCACGGTTTGGGGATGAAGAGTCCGACAATGTGACCGCCGAAGACCATCAGGATGCCGTAGTGGAACATGGGCGAGCCCCAGCGGAGCCACTTGTTCTCATAGGTCTGGCTCGACCGTGAGGTCCAGCCGAACTGGTCGAACCGGTAGCGCAGAAGGTGACCGACGATGAAGACCCCGGCGGCGGCGTAGGGGAACGCCACCCAAAGCAGAATGTCGAGCGGATTCATACCCGTACTTCCTCGCTGTTCGCGCCGGACGGCGAGAACGGTTTGAGATTGCCCAGGAAGGTCATACCGACCGTCTCGGTCGGCGGACCCTCGTTCACCAGGTTGAGGTAACGCTGACGCGTCTCCTCGTCGATCTTCGGGAGAGACAGGGAGACCGCCTCCACAATGTGCGCGTAGGGGCTCGGCACGGCCTCGAGTGCCATGCGGAGCACCTCGATCCCGTCGCGGTGCGCGGCGAGCAGTTCCTGGGCGATCGGCGAGTCGCTCCGCGCGGAGAATTCGAGCACCATCGGCAGGTAGTCGGGCAGTTCGTCGGCGGCGACCTCCCAGCCCGCGGCACGGTAGGCCTCGACGAAGCGCACGAGCGCCATGCCGCGGCGACGGGTGTCCCCCGCCGCGTAGTAGCTCAGGTACGGGCAGCACTTGCGCTTGAGGTCGAAAGTGGCCGTGAAGTGGATTTCCAACTCCTGCTGCGTCATCGCATCCGCTTTCGTCAGGAACGCCTCGAAGGCGTGGCGGAGCGGATCCGGCAGCAACGCCACCGACGCGGCGACAGCACCGAAACGGGCCCTTCGCTCCTGGCTGGGGTAATCCAGCAGAATAGATGCCGCCATGTGCGCCATCCGGCCGTCCTCCGCGGACAGAGGCAGCGCCGTGACCTTGCGGGTCGGGAGCTTCGGCAGCCTCACGCGGGACTCCCGGAGGCCTTCGGCGGGAACATGCCCTCCGGCACGCCGCCGCCGGTCCAGTTGAGCAGGTTGACCCGGCCGGGCGTGGTGGGCTTCGTGCGTTCGGAGCCCTTGCCGACCATCTCGTTGTAGTTGTCGACGGTCGCGTTCAGCGGCATCCCGAGGGTCTTGCCATAGGGGCCGGCCGCCGTGGCGACGCTGGGGCCACCCATACCGGGGCCGCCGTCGGTGTCGAGCGAGCAGGCGAGTTCCTCAAGCTCACGCGCCGTCTCGACGTGCGCCTTGGGGATGACGTAGCGATCCTCGTACTTGGCGATGGCCAGCAGGCGGTACATGGCCTCGATCTCGGGACCGGTCATGCCGACCGCTTCCGGGATCGACTCGTCGCGGTCGCGGCCCAGGTTGATGTCGCGCATGTACGACCTCATGGCGGCGAGCTTCCGCAGCGAGGACTCGACGGGAACGACGTCTCCGGCCGAGAACAGTCCGGCGAGGTATTCCACCGGGATGCGGAGCTTGTCGATGGCGGCGAACAGGGTGCGGGCATCCTCACCGTCGTTGTTGGTGGTCGAGATGACGTCGACCACCGGGGACAGCGGGGGGATGTACCAGACCATCGGCATGGTGCGGTACTCCGGATGCAGCGGCAGAGCCACCTTGTACTCGGAGATGAGCTTGTAGATCGGGCTATTCTGGGCCGCGAGGATCCAGTCGTCCTCCATGCCTTCGGCCTTCGCCGCGGCGATGACCTCAGGGTCGAACGGGTCGAGGAAGCAGGCGCGCTGGGCATCCAGCAGGTCGTGCTCGTTCTCGACCGAAGCCTGCGCGAGGACCGCGTCGGCGTCGTAGAGCATCAGGCCGAGGTAGCGCAGCCGGCCGACGCAGGTCTCCGAGCAGATCGTGGGCTTGCCCTGCTCGATCAACGGGTAGCAGAGCGTGCACTTCTCGGCCTTACCCGTCTTGTGGTTGAAGTAGACCTTCTTGTACGGGCAGGCGGAGACGCACATGCGCCAGCCGCGGCATCCGTCTTCGTCGACGAGGACGATACCGTCCTCCTCGCGCTTGTACATGGCGCCCGAGGGGCAGGCCGCGACGCAGGCGGGGTTCAGGCAGTGCTCGCAGATGCGCGGCAGGTAGAACATGAAGGTGTTCTCGAACTCCATCTTCACGTGCTCGCTCATGGTGGCGAGGATGGGGTCGTCTGCCGCCGTCTCCTGCGAGCCGCCGAGGTCGTCGTCCCAGTTGCCGGACCACTTGATGTCCATGTTCTGGCCGGTGAGCAGCGACTTGGGCCGGGCGACGGGGCTTTCCGTGCTCAGCGGAGCCTTGGTCAGCATGTCGTAGTCGTAGGTCCACGGCTCGTAGTAGTCGTCGATCACCGGGAGGTCGGGGTTGTTGAAGATGGTGGCGAGACGCTTGATGCGGCCACCGGAGCGCAGTTTCAGGCGTCCGCGCTTGTTGCGCTGCCAGCCGCCCTTCCACTTGTCCTGGTCTTCGTAGCGGCGCGGGTAGCCGACGCCGGGCTTGGTCTCCACGTTGTTGAACCAGACGTATTCGACGCCGGTGCGGTTGGTCCACACCTGCTTACAGGTGACCGAACAGGTGTGGCACCCGATGCACTTGTCGAGATTCATGATCATCGACATCTGAGCCATTACGCGCATTTAGTACTCAACCTCCTGGCTGCGTCGACGGATCACGGTGACCTCGTCGCGTTGGTTCCCGGTCGGGCCGAGGTAATTGAAAGCGAAGGACAGCTGGGCGTAGCCACCGATCAGGTGACTCGGTTTCAGCAGGATTCGGGTGAGCGAGTTGTTCGTGCCGCCGCGCATGCCACTCGTCTCGGCGATCGGCACATTGATGGTGCGGTCCTTCGCGTGGTACATGTACACGGTGCCCTCGGGCATCCGGTGCGAGACGACCGCACGGGCCACGACGACGCCGTTGCGGTTGTAGGACTCGATCCATTCGTTGTCACGCACGCCGATCTTGTCGGCGTCCTGCGGTGACATCCAGATGGTGGGCCCGCCGCGGGACAGCGACAGCATCATCAGGTTGTCCTGGTACTCGGAGTGAATCGACCACTTGGAGTGCGGGGTGAGGTAGCGCACGGCCACCTCGGCCCGTCCCTTCGAGCCGGTCGCGCCGGTGGACGAGGTCGACCCGACGATGGAATCATCGAACAGGCGGTGCATGTCCAGCGGCGGCCGGAAGATCGGCATGGTCTCCCCCAGCTCGATCATCCAGTCGTGGTCGAGGTAGAAGTGTTGCCTCCCGGTGAGGGTGTGCCAGGGCTTGAGGTGCTCCACGTTGATCGTGAACGCGCTGTAGCGTCGGCCGCCGTGCTCGCTGCCGGACCACTCCGGGGAGGTGAGCACCGGGACCGGGGCACCCTGCACATCCGGGTAGGAGAAGCGACGGCCCTCGTTGTCGCTGGCCAGGTGCGCCAACTTCTGGCCGGTGCGCTCCTCCATCCTGCGGAAGCCTTGCGTACCGAGCCGTCCGTTGGTGGTGCCGGAGAGCGCGAGCACCATTTCGCAGGCCTGGATGGCGGTCTTCAGCTGCGGCCGCCCGGCGGCGGGGCCGCTCTCGACGAGCCCGTTCTTCTTCGCCAGGTAGGCCACCTCGACGTCGGGGTTGAACTTGACGCCCTTGGTCATCATGCCGAGCTTCTCGGTCAGCGGGCCGAGGGCACCGAGCCGGGCGGCGAAGGCCGGGTAGTCGCGTTCGACCACGACCAGTTTGGGCATGGTCACGCCGGGCACCAGCACCTGGTCGTATTCGACGATGCCGTGCGGGGCGCTCATCGCATCCGGGGTGTCGTGCAGCAGCGGAACGGCGACCAGGTCCTTCCGCACCCCGAGGTGCTCCACGGACATCTCAGAGATCTTCTCCGCGAGGATGTGGAAGATGTCGAAGTCGGTCTTCGCCTGCCACGGCGGGGCGATCGCCGGGTTGAACGAGTGGATGAAGGGGTGCATGTCGGTGGTCGACAGGTCGTTCTTCTCGTACCAGGTGGCCGGCGGCAGCACCACGTCGCTGAAGATGGTGGTGCTCGTCATGCGGAAGTCGCTGGTGACCATCAGGTCAAGCTTGCCCTCGGGGGCGGTCTCGTGCCACTTCATGGTCTTCGGACGCTTCTCGGGCGGCGATTCGGGGGCGCGCACGGCGTTCTTGGTGCCCAGCAGGTGCTTCAGGAAGTACTCGTTGCCCTTGCCGGACGAGCCGATCACGTTGGCCCGCCACACGTCGAGGATGCGCGGGAAGTTCTCCGGCGCATCCGGGTCCTCGATGGCGTACTCGAGGGTGCCGTCGCCGAGGGACTCGACCACGTACTGGGCCGGGTCGACGCCCGCCCGGACCGCGTCGTCGACGAGGTCGAGCGAGTTGCGGTTGAAGGTGGGGTAGCCGGGCATCCAGCCGCGCTTGGTCGACTCGACCAGGCAGTCCGCGGTGGTGCGGCCGGCGAAGGTGCCTGCGCCGAGCGGGCTGGACAGGGTGTCGGCGGCGAGGCCGTCGTAGCGCCACTGGTCGGTGGCGAGGTAGAAGAAGCCCGTGCCGATCATCTGGCGGGGCGGGCGCACCCAGTCCAGGCCGAACGCGTACTGGCCGTAGCCGGTGAGCGGGCGCACCTTCTCCTGGCCGACGTAGTGAGCCCAGCCGCCACCGTTGACGCCCTGGCAGCCGGTCATGGTGGTCAGTGCCAGGAAGGCCCGGTAGATGGTGTCGGAATGGAACCAGTGGTTGGTTCCGGCACCCATCAGGATCATCGAGCGTCCATTGGAGTCTTCGGCGTTCTGCGCGAACTCGCGGCCGATGCGTTCGGCGGCCTGCATCGGCACCGAGGTGATGCCCTCCTGCCAGGCAGGGGTACCGGGTGAGGTGGCGTCGTCGTAGCCGGTGGGCCAGACACCGGGCAGGCCGGGCCGGCCGACGCCGTACTGCGCGAGCAGCAGGTCGAACACGGTGGTGACCAGCTGGCCGGCCACCATCCGCACGGGTACGCCGCGACGGATGATGCCCGCACCGCCCGCGTGCTGCTCTCCGATCTCGTCGGTCTCCGGAGCAACGTCGAACCGGGGCATGTCGATGGCGACGGACGCCTGGTCGTAGTCGGGTGCGTCGGCGATGGACAGGAGCGGGTCGACACCCTCGAGGTCGAGGTTCCATTTGCCGACGTCGGTCTCGGAGAAACGGTGCCCGATCGAACCGTTGGGCACGACGACCTCGCCGTCGTGGCCCAGAAGCACCGGCTTGAACGCGGCGCTGGCGACCGTCGGGGCCAGGCCGGGCAGGGCATCCGCGGTCACGAACTTGCCGGGCACGTACGCGTCGCCGCGCCTGGTGAGGCTGATCAGGTAGGCGGAGTCGCTGTAACGCTTCATGTAGTCGACGAAGCGGGGCGTGCGGCGGTCGACCAGGAATTCCTTGAGCACGACGTGGCCCATGGCCAGCGCGAGCGCGCCGTCGGTGCCGGGGTGCACGGCCAGCCACTCGTCGGCGAACTTGGAGTTGTCGGCGTAGTCGGGCGAGACGGTGATGACCTTCTGGCCCTTGTAGCGGGCCTCGACCATGAAGTGCGCGTCGGGCGTGCGGGTGACCGGCACGTTGGAGCCCCACATGATCAGGTAGGAGGAGTTCCACCAGTCTGCCGATTCCGGCACGTCGGTCTGGTCGCCGAACACCTGCGGGGACGCCACGGGCAGGTCGGCGTACCAGTCGTAGAACGAGAGCATGGTGCCGCCGAGCATGGAGATGAACCGGTTGCCCACCCCCTGCGAGACGATCGACATGGCGGGGATCGGCGAGAAGCCGGCGATGCGGTCGGGGCCGTACTTCTTGATGGTGTGCACGTGGGCGGCGGCGACGATCTCGGACGCCTCGTCCCAGCTGGTGCGCACCAGGCCGCCCTTGCCGCGGGCGCTCTTGTAGGCGCGGGCGCTCTCGGGGTCGCCGGTGACCTCGGCCCAGGCGAGCACCGGGTCGCCGGTGCGGGCCTTCGCCGCACGGAACAGGTCAAGCAGCACGCCGCGCACGTAGGGGTACTTGACCCGGGTCGGCGAGTAGGTGTACCAGCTGAAGGCGGCGCCGCGGGGGCAGCCGCGGGGCTCGTATTCGGGTGAGTCGGGGCCGACGGAGGGATAGTCGGTCTGCTGGGTCTCCCAGGTGATGATGCCGTCCTTGACGTACACCTTCCAGGAGCAGGAGCCGGTGCAGTTCACGCCGTGGGTGGACCGCACCTCTTTGTCGTGGGTCCAGCGGTCGCGGTAGAACGAGTCGGCGTCGCGGCCGCCCGTAAGGAACACGGATCGCAGGTCGGGTGAGGCCTTGCCTCGGCGCAGGAACCGCCCGAGCTTCAGGATCGTGTCGTCGATGGGGGCGTCGATGCCGGGCTTGGCCGGCCGGGTCTTAGCCGGCTTCGAGAAAGCCGAATTCTTGAGTGTTTTCACAACGTACCCCTTGCACTGCCCGGGGTCACCATGGTCGGCAACCACCCTCGGACTCCAGTCTCAGGGGTGGCGAAATTCGCTACAAGCCGGAAACGCCGTGATAAATGATTGCCGGCTTGGGCTGTTCCTCGGCGGTGGGTTCGGCGCCTGTTTCGACACCTGGGTCGGCGTCGGACCGGTGCAGGTCGAGGGTGCAGGTGTTCAGTTCGACCAGCGGGTGCAGCGCGTCGGCGCTCAGGGGTCCCTCGGTCCTTTCGAGCAGGGTTTTCAGCAGCCCGAAGTGCACCCGGCAGACCTCGGGGTGCGCCTTGACCATCTCGCTGTACGGGCATTCGTGCAGGTGCACTCGGTTGCCGTCGGCACCGTCGATCTCGAGCCGCGCGTCGAAGCCGGACTCGTCGAGGTGGTCGTCGAGGGCGTCCAGTTGCCGCTGCAGCGGCGAGTGGATGACGGCCTCGACCCGCAGCATCCGTCGCACCTGGTCACCGTGGCGACCGGCGGCTTCGGCCTTCGCGGCCCGGATGGAGCCGACGACGTGGTCCGGGCCGGCGGCGGCGCTGTACAACATCCGAGGCCGGCCCTTGGAGTCTTTGTTTTCCGGGTGACAGGTGACGAAACCGTCCCCGATCAGGCGCTGCAGGTGCTCCCGGGCCGTGTTGTGGTGCAGACCGGTGGCCTCGGCCAGGTCGCCCACCGTCATCGTTCCGCGCTGCTGCAGGAAGTACAGAAGCTGAATCCTGCTGAAGGACGCGAGCGTGCGGTAGCTCGACGAGGGGGAGGACGGCGTCACCCCCTAATCATCTCCTTATTTTCTGATTTCTCTGACTTTTCCGGGGACTGGACATGCGATTCGGACGAAATCCGACGCCGTGCTCTGCGTTCCGCGCGCTGCCCGGACCGGCGCAGCAGGCGCATCGCATTCACGATCACGATCAGTACGGATGCCTCATGCACGAGCATGCCGCCGAACATGCTCATGCCGCCGAACAGCACACCGGCCAGCAACAGCGCCACCGTGACCAGCGCGAGGGCCACGTTCTGGTGCATGACGCGCACCGTGCGGCGGGCCAGGTCGATGGCGGCGGGGAGCATCAGCAGGTTGTCACCCATCAGCGCGATGTCGGCGGTCTCGACCGCGACGGCCGAACCGGCCGCCGCCATCGCGATGCCGATGTCCGCCGTGGCCAGGGCCGGGGCGTCGTTGACGCCGTCTCCCACCATCGCCACGACGTGGCCGTCCCGCCGGAGCCCGGTGACGACGTCGAGCTTGTCCTCCGGCAGCAGCGACGACCGGATCTCGTCGATTCCGACGTGGGCACCCACGGCCTGCGCCACGAGCGGCCCGTCGCCGGTGAGCATGACGACCCGAACGATCCCCGCCTTGTGCAGCGCGTCCACCATGTCGGCGGCGTCGGGACGCACCTCGTCGGCCACGGCCAGGACACCGGCGACGACGCCGTCGAGCACGACGATCAGCGGCGTGCGCCCGTGGGCGGCGAGTTTCTCGGCCAGCGTCGTGGCGGCATCCGTGCCCGCGATCCGGTGGGCGCGGAGCAGGGCCGGATTGCCGATCAGCACGGTGCGGCCGGCCACCGCGGCGACGATGCCCTGCCCGGGCACCGACGTGATGTGTTCCGGCAGGCCGGTCACCTGGGCGCCCTGCGCGGCTTCGCGTGCGGCCTCCCGCGCGGCGGCCTGCACGATCGCCCCGGCCAGCGGATGCTCGGAGCCGGCCTCCGCCCGTGAAGCCCAGTCGAGCACCTCGGCACGGGTCAGAGCGGGGTTCAGCACCACGACATCCGTCAGGACCGGACGGCCCCGGGTGAGGGTGCCCGTCTTGTCGACCGCGACGACCGTGATCTTCGCGGCGGTCTCGAGGAACTCGCCGCCCTTGATCAGGATTCCGAGCTGCGCGGCGCGGCCGATCCCGGCAACGATCGCGACCGGGATGGAGATGACCAGGGCGCCGGGACACCCGATCACGAGCAGGGTCAGCGCCAGGAACACGTCGCCGGTCACCACGCCGACGATGATCGCGAGCACCAGGATGCCGGGGGTGTACCAGCCCGAGAACCGGTCCATGAAGACCTGGGTCGGGGCCGTGGCCTCCTGGGCCTCCTCGACCCGGTGCACGATGTGGGCCAGGGTGGTAGCCGCGCCGACCTCGGTGGCCAGCACCTGCAAGAAGCCGCCGGTCGAGACCGTGCCGGCGAAGACGCGGTCGCCGGCGCGCTTCTCGGCCGGGGAGGACTCGCCCGTGATGGAGGCCTCGTCGATCGTGCCCGTGCCCTGCTGCACGGTGCCGTCGACGGGCACCCGCGCGCCGTTCTTGACCAGGACGGTCTCCCCGGTCCGCACGGACCCGGCCAGGACCTCGAGCTGCTCGCCGTTCCGCAGCACGAGGGCGACGTCCGGGGCCAGGGCCACGAGCGCGGTCAGGGCGGAGCGGGTGCGGCTGAGGGTGGCCGTTTCGAGGGCATGCCCGATCGCGAACAGGAAGGTCACGGCGGCGGCCTCCCAGTATTCGCCGAGCACGATGGCGCCGACGGAGGCGACCGTGACAAGCAGGTCGATGCCCACGACCCGGGCGAGGAGCGCGCGCCCGGCGGTCCGCATGATCGGGAACCCGGCCACGACCGCGGCCGCCACCATCGCCACGTCGGAGACAAGCGGCGGCACCGGCAGAAGGCCGAGCAGCCAGGCGGCGCCGATCAACGCGCCGGAAATGAGGGGAATCAGGTGGCGGCGCACGATGGTCATGTCACTCCCCCTGTCCGCCGGTCAGAACGCGGCCAGGTGGGCGGTGTAGCCGGCCTTGCCGACGGCGGCGATGAGGGCATCCGTGCTGACGACGGCCGGGTCGTGGTCGATCTCGATCCGGGCGGTGGCGAAGAACACGGTCACGGCGCTGACTCCGGCGAGGCGGCCGATCTGCTTCTCGATCTTGGCGACGCAGGACGGGCAGGAAAAGCCGTCGGCCCGCAGGATGGTGTGGACGGTGGCCGGGGTGGATGTCGGGGTGGATGTCGGGGTGGGGATGATTGTCGTCATGACTGCGACGTTACGAACTCGAGACGGCGGCGACCATGACGGCCGTCACTTTGCCGCAATCAGGCCGGAACGGTCGAGCACGGCGGTCCACCGCCGTCCGGAATCGATCAACCCGTCCCGGCGCAGGCCGCTCATGGCGCGGGACACCGACTCGGCGCTCGTGCCGGTCATGGCGGCCAGGTCGGCGCGGGTCAGAGGCAGCTGGATCAGGGTGGTACCGGCGCCGTCCCCCGGCACGCCGAAGGTGTCGGCGAGGCGCAGCAGGGTCGCTGCCACCCGCGTTGTGACGGTAACGGAGGCCTGCTCGGCCTCCCTCGACCGGGCCCGGTGAAGACGGTCGACGACGACGTCCAGCACGCGCAGCGCCACCGGCGGATGCGCGAGCAACATCTGCCGGAAGGCGCCGGATTCGAGGCGCAGGGCGCAGGTGGTCACGAGGGCAACGGCCGTCTCGGGGTACCGGCCCGCGTCCAGCGCGGTCAGGCTGCCCAGCACTGCTCCCGGGCCGAGGAAGTCGAGGCTCGTGGACTGCCCGGTCGAGGTCGATCGGAACACCTTCGCCTGGCCGGCCGCGAGCACGAACACGTGCTCGGACAGCTCGCCGGCGGTGAACAGCGTGTCTCCGGGACCCCAGGAGAGCGACAGCATCCGTTCGGCCAGGTTGGCGAGCTCGCCGGCCGACAGGTCCTGGAAGATCGGGATCTGGCCGAGAATGGTGTTTCGCATGGCGGAGGAGCACGGATGCGGCCGCGCGCAGGTGCTGCGCAGCGGTGTGCGCCGGGCCACGCTCACGGCTTCGTCGCCGGGATCTCGAGGTGGGCGAGGCAGACGCCCGGGCGGGCGAACGGCTCGAGGGTGACGCCGACTCCGGGTGAGTGCAGGCGCTCGAGGGCGCCCTCCATCAGGCCGCGGTGCACCGCGCACACGACGTCGCTGTGGTCCTTGGCCACATCGAGGAACGGGCAGCGGTGCAGCTCGATCACGACGTCGACCGGGGCGGCGGCGGCGCCGCCGAAAGCGACGTCATCGGCAGCACCGGCAGCACCGGCAGCACCGGCATCCCCGGCAGCACCGAGGCGCGGCTCGAAGCCGACCTCGTCGAGGATCTGAACGATACGCCCGACCGATGCTGGGGGGACCGCCCCCGGCTGCGCGTCGGAGAGTCCGGCATCCGTCTCGGCCATCTCCCTGCCCCAGCGCCGCCCGGCCTCCGCGGCCGCGGCCGCGCCCGAGGGAACGTCCCTGCCCAGGCCGCCGGCCAGGAGACCGGCGAGAAGCCGGTAGGACTCGGCGGGGACCTCGGCGGCGGGTGACGTGGCGCGAAAGAAAAGCCGGGGCCGCCCGGGACGCACGCGCGCCTCGACGGTCTCGGCGACCAGGCCCACCTCGACCAACCGGTCGAGATGGGACCGAACCGTGTTCGCGTGCAGCCCCACCGCTTGGGCGATGGCCGGCACATCCAGCGCCGCGTCGGCATCGCGCAGGAGCTCGAGAATGGCGACCCGACTGATGCCGGAAAGCACGCGGTGGGTGCGGGCGTCAAGGGGTTGGATAGGCACCCGATTAGTTTTCCCTATATCTATGGTAAAAACAACTGAGGGCCGAAATTCGGCGCTGAGCAAGGACTTGCCCCATGACCGACACGCACGTGCGCCCCATCCGGGTGCTGCACCACGACACCGCCGAACGGCCCTTCATCGTCATCTGGGAGGTGACGCGCGCCTGTCAACTGGTCTGCACCCACTGCCGGGCCGACGCCATCCGCACGCGCAACCCGTTCGAGCTGAGCACGGACCAGGGTCGCAAATTGTTGGACGACCTCGCCGCGTTCGGCACACCGCGCCCGCTGGTCGTGCTCACCGGCGGGGACCCGTTCGAGCGCCCCGACTTGCCGGAGCTCGTCGCCCACGGCACCAGCCTCGGCCTGAGCATGGCCCTCTCCCCCTCGGTCACCCCGCGCCTCACCCGTGAGGTCCTGGTCGAGCTCCACGACGCCGGGGCCAAGGCGGTCTCACTCTCGCTGGACGGCGCCTCAGCGGCCACCCACGACGCCTTCCGCGGCGTCGACGGCGTCTACGACGACACCATGATCGCCGCCCGAATGGTGCGCGAGGTCGGCTACCGACTGCAGATCAACACGACCGTCACCCGCGACACCGTGCACGAGCTGCCCGGCATCCTGAAGACCGTCCTCGATCTCGGCACCACCCTGTGGAGTGTCTTCTTCCTCGTGCCCACCGGCCGCGGCAAGCTCCTGAACGCCCTGACCGCGGCCGAGGAGGAGGAGGTGCTGCACTGGCTGCACGACGTCTCCGACCTGGTCGCCGTCAAGACCACCGAGGCACCCCACTACCGACGCATCGCGCTTCAGCGGGCCGGCGTGGACGACGGGGTCGACCTCGACACCGCGTTCCCAGTCGGCCCGCTGAGAGCCTCGCTGCGGGAGGCCACGGAGCGGTTGCTCACCGGTGAGGAGCCGAGGCGGCGGCGTCCGCGGGCCCCCCTCGACGTCAATTCCGGGCGCGGGTTCGCCTTCGTCGACCATGTCGGTCTCGTTTATCCCAGCGGGTTCCTGCCCGTGTCCGTGGGGTCGGTGCACGAGCAGTCCTTCTCCAAGATCTACCGGGAGGCGCAGCTACTCCAGGAGCTGCGCACCCCGGATCTCTTCGGCGGCCGGTGTGGTCACTGCGAATTTCGCACGGTCTGCGGCGGCTCCCGCTCGCACGCCTACGCGGTGACCGGGGACCCGCTCGCCGAGGACCCCAGCTGCGAATACCAGCCCACTACCGACTGAGCAGCCCACAGCGCTGAGCGGTTTACAGCACCACCCGCACGCAGAAGCGCCCGGCCGATTACTCGGCCGGGCGCTTCTGCGTGCGGGTGGTGCACGGCAGGTCAGTCCAGGTGGTGCCCGCCCTTGACCCAGCGCAGGGCGCCGAGGATCCCGATGGCCACGCCGAACATCCCGACGATCATGCCCACGAAGAGCCAGACGAAGAGCGGCTCCAGGGCGCCGACCGTCTGGTCGACTCCGACGATCGTGCCGCCGAGGAACCCGGCGATGGGTGCGAAGATGCCGGCGAAGACTCCGATCAGCATCAGACGGATGCTGAGGGCGCGGTCGCGTGAATCGGTGTCGGCCATTAGGAAGAAACCTCCGTTGTCTGTGCTGCGGCAGCCGCGACGGCGGTCGCAACGGCGGCGGCGAAGGCCGCGGCGGCCCCCGCCGGTTCCGGCAGGGGAACCGTGTCCGCACCGGGGGGTGCGGCGCTCGGCTGGGCCACCTGCTGGGTGACCTTGCCGTTGAGGAACGGACCGAGAATGTCCATCGGAAGCGGGAAGACCACGGTCGATTTCTGGTCGGCGCCCAGCTCGAGCAGGGTCTGCAGGTAGCGCAGCTGAAGCGACGCGGGATTGCGGCTCAGGATTTCCGCCGCCTGGCCCAGCTCCTCCGACGCCTGCAGTTCACCGTGGGCGTTGATGATCTTCGCCCGGCGATCCCGCTCGGCTTCGGCTTCACGGGCCATGGCACGCTGCATCGCCTGCGGAATCTCGACATCCTTGATTTCGACGACCTTCACCTGCACGCCCCAGGGTTCGGTTTGCGCGTTGATGTTGCGGGCGAGGTCTTCGTTCAGGTCGGCCCGGTGGGCGAGCAGGGTGTCGAGGTCGGCGCGGCCCACGACCGAGCGCAGCGTTGTTTGCGACATCTGGGAGGTGGCGATGGCGTGGTTCTCGACCGCCATCACCGAACGGACCGGGTCGGTGACCTGGAATAGGACGACGGCGTTGACCCGGGCCGGAACGTTGTCCTTGGTGATGACGTCCTGCGGCGGGATCGTGAGGGTCACGATCCGGAGGTCGACCCGCACCATCTTGTCCAGTCCGGGGAACACCATCTGCACACCCGGGTCCCGCACCGGGCCCAGCCGGCCGAATCGGAACGCCACGCCCCGCTCGTATTCCTGCAGCACCTTGAAGGAAGCTGCCAGCCAGACGAGCAGCAGCGCCACCACGATCAGGGCCGCGATCTGCCAGGCCATCACGAGTTGCCCCTCCGGTTCCAGCCCACGGCGGGGCCGGAACGACCCGGGTCGGCCTCCGTCTCCAGTTCAGCCCAACGGGCTGAGAATGAGGCGCTCACTGTGTTTCCTTTCATCGTTTCCGGATCGGCGTCGGTTTGCTCCGACGCCCGGGCGCTCGCGTACGGTTCGATTTGAACCGGCCGCGGGCCCGTTTTTCTGATGCTGCCGTAGCCGCTGCGCCGCTGCGCCTCGACCGCCGCCGTGGCGGCACGGGCCGCGACGCTTTCGTCGAGCCCTACGACCTTGAGATGCTCGGGAAAGCGAGCGGGCGTGCGACGCAGGTGCGACCACAACGGCCAACTGCCGGCGGCGATGACGGCCGAGGCCGACCCAAGGATCAGCAATTCCACGCCCGTGCGGTTCTGGA
This sequence comes from Cryobacterium sp. TMT1-19, assembly GCF_004403055.1. Classification (NCBI taxonomy): domain Bacteria; kingdom Bacillati; phylum Actinomycetota; class Actinomycetes; order Micrococcales; family Microbacteriaceae; genus Cryobacterium; species Cryobacterium sp. TMT1-19. The sequence continues at coordinate 4,543 of NZ_SOHB01000025.1, read as the reverse complement.
ACATGGACGCAAGCGGCCAGATGAGCCCGAGCACGACGACGGAGCAGGCGATCCCGCGATGGAACCGTTCTGCCTCCGAACTGGGCCAGGGGTCGATGTTTCGCGCGAGCTGCCGGCCCGCATCCGAGGTGGTGCAGGTGTCCTTGACCGGGCAGGGGTTGCAGACCGTGGGGCTGGCCTGGTATCGCGTCACCCGGTTATCCGGATCGAAGGAGATCGGCCAGAGCCATTGGTCCTCCGAACACTTCCAGGCATCGTGGTCTTCGTGGTAGTCGAACCCGCCGGACCGCATGGCGGTGGATTTCGTCGCGGTGCGTCTCGCCAGGAGGTCCAGCACGTGTGCCACGGCCAGCAGGAAGCCGCCGTAGACAAGCGCGAACCAGACCTCCGGATTGATGGACGCCATCACACGCCGCCGCCCGGGCGGTCCCCACCGATCTCCCCGGTGCCGGTGGAGCGGTAGTCCGAGGAATATCCGGATGTCGGCTCCGCGCCGCCGGTGACCGTCGCGCCGGTGGGGACCGCCTCGACGAACAAAGCCTCCATCGGCACGTCGTGGGTGGTTGCCTTGATGCGGTAGCGAACCCCGAGCCAGGTGATCCAGACGAACGGCATCACGCCTCCGACGATGAAGACGATGTCACCGGGCATCCGCAGCCATTCGAGAACGGCGTTGCCGGGCTCGTTGATGAAGTTGAGGCTGCGGGCTTCGAAGTAGCCGTCGTTGATGGAGTGCCAGAGCTGAATGACGCCGAGCGGCAGCAGCGTTGCGAACGTCATCCAGGCCAGACCGATGTTGAGGCACCAGAACGAGATCTTGGCGAGCTTGTCCGGCCAGCGCTCGGCCGGGATCAGGTAGCGCAGGGCGAAGAGCGACAGACCGACGCCCATCATTCCGTACACGCCCATCATCGCCGCGTGGGCGTGGTTGGCCGTCAGCGCGGTACCGATCTCGTAGTACGAGACGATCGGCAGGTTGATCAGGAATCCGAAGACGCCGGCACCCAGGAAGTTCCAGAAGCCGACCGCGACAAGGAACATCACGGCCCAGCGGTGCGGGAACGGAGCCGAACTGCGCGACTCCTGCCGGGCACCGAGTTGGAGGAAGCTCCAGGCCTCGATCGTCAGGAAGGTCAACGGGATGACTTCCAGGGCGGAGAAGAAGGCTCCCAGCGCCATGTGCTCGACGGGGGTTCCGGAGAAGTACAGGTGGTGCATGGTGCCGAGGATGCCACCGGCGGAATACAGGATGACGTCGAGCAGGATGATCTGCATCGCGATCTTGCGGTGCACGACCCCGAGCATGACGAAGATGTAGGCCACCATCACGGTCGTGAACAGTTCCAGGAAGTCCTCAACCCAGAGGTGCACCACCCAGAAGCGCCAGAACTCGGCGACGCTCAGGTGAACCTCGGTGCCGGCGAGCATTCCGACGGCGTAGAACGCGGGGATCGCGAGACCGGCGTAGAAGAAGAGCCACGGCAGGTTGAAGCGGTGCTCAGACTTCAGACGCGCCCGGATGCCGCGGTAGATGATCGCGATCCACAGGAAGAGTCCGACGACGAGCATGCCCTGCCACACCCTGGGCAGGTCGATGTACTCCCACTGCATGTCCCAGAACGGCGAGCCCTTCGCGGCCTCGACGCCGAAGATGCTCAAGGCTTCACCCACGAACGATCCGACGATGACCAGGGCGAGGGCGCCGAGCAAGCCGTAGGCCAACCAGTGCTGACGTTTGGGTTCACGCCCGGAGATATACGGGGCGAGGAAGATGCCTGCGGCCAGGAACGAGGTGGCCGTCCACAACAGCGAAAGCTGCACATGCCAGGTTCGGGCGAGGTTGAACGGCAGCAGCTGAGCCAGGTCGACTCCGAAGAAGCTCGACAGGTCGACCCGGTAGTGCTCGATGGCGGCACCCAGGAAGGCCTGGGCCAGGAACATCAAAGCCACCACGAAGAAGAACCAGGCCGTGGCGGTCTGGGCGGGTGTCACCGCCACCTCCCCCGGCTGTCGGAAGGACAGTGCCGGGGTTTCTTCCCCGTGCTGCCAGCCCATCCTCTTGCTCCACCGGCCGTAGAGGCCGAAGAGGGCGCCGAGGGCAACCATCAGGGCCACGAGCGAGAGACCGCTCCACACGATGATGTCGGCGGTCGGAACGTTGTCCACGAGCGGCTCGGCCGGCCAGTTGTTCGTGTACGAGTAGTTGTGACCGGGCCGCTCAGCAGAGGCTGCCCAGGACGTCCAGGCGAAGAAGGCGGTCAGGTCGTGGATGTCCGCCGAGTCCGTGATGGCATTCGGGATCAGGCCGTATTGGGTGGTCGGGGAACCGAAGAAATCGGCGTAGTGCTGCTTGAGCGTGTCGAAGGCCTCGATCTGCAGATCGGTGAATTCGAGGTCGCCGGTGGCCTTGTCGTAGCGGTTGGTCCGCATCATCTCGACGAGGGCACCCTGTGGGTCCTGCACACCGGACGCGGTCAGGGCCTCGAGCACCTCGGTCGAGGAGCGCCGCAGGTAGTCGGCCGTGTAGTCCGGTCCGAGGTAGCCGCCGTGACCCAGGATCGAGCCATACTGCTGCAGGCCGCGCCGCACGAAGGTCTGCTGGCCCGCGGTGATGTCGGCCGTCGTGAAGACAACCTCACCCTGCGAGTCGACGACCTGCTTGGGCTGGGGCATCGAGTCCGTATAGGTCCTCAAGGCCAGGAAGCCCATCACGGCGAACCCGAAGACCATTACCAGGGCTACGCCCTGCAACCATCCTTTGGAAACCATCAACTCCGATCGCAGTTTTCCTGCACCGGCTCTCAATCGGACCACGGTGGGCCCCTTTCCATGTTGCGTGATTCAAGGGCGCGGAAGCAGGTACTGCCAGCTGTCACGGTTCCTCCCCCGGATAGGTCACGCGGGGTGGTTGAAAGCTACCACAGGATTAAAAGTATGAGTGACATTTCTAATCACTTCACCGGACTCGCAGTCACGATATTCCACAATAAAAACCCTGTCCAACGGTGTAATACCCTCACACAGCAGACTGAGGCGACGGGCCGCCCATTTCTTCCACCCGACCGGCGACACGCCGCACACAATCATTTTTGGGGAAACTCGGACAAAGATCACGGACTGACCAGGACGACGCCGCGGGCGCCTTTCTCGGCATCAGACATGATGTGGCTGACGAAGGGGTAGCTGCCGGCCTCCGGGAAGGTCAACTCGACGAAGCCACCCTGGGCCACGGCCAGGTCGAGCACCTGGGAGCCGCCCGTGCCGGTGCTGCCGCCATCACGCAGCAGGTAGTCGCCCTCCGTGAAAACGGTGTCGAACTGGCCGCCCACGACGTGGAAGGAGCTGCCCACGTTGGGGCCGGCGTCCAGCACCCAGATGCGCACCTTCTCGCCGACCTTCGCCGTCAGCGGGCGGGCACCGTACTGGTTGGCGATGCCGTTGAAGACCACCAGGTCGGGGAACTGCGCCGCCACCTTGTCGGCGTCGGCCTCCCCGCCCTGCGCACCGAGGTAGAGCTCGGACTGCACCAAAACGTATTCCCGGTCGACCGCTGAAAGCCCGGGTGGATCAATGATCACGGCGCCGAACATGCCGTTCGCCATATGCACCGACATGGGCATCGTGCCGCAGTGATAGAGCCAGATCCCCGAGCGGGTCGCGGTGAAACGATAGGTCAGGCTCTCCCCCGGATTGATGCTGCGCATAGGCCGATCGGGCGCGAGGGCACCCGCGTGGAAGTCGATGGAGTGCTCGATCGACCCGTCGTTGACGAAGGTGATGTCGAAGACGTCGCCGACCTTGCCGTGCAGGGTCGGGCCGGGGGCTGTGCCGTTGAATGTCCACAGGGTCTGGGTGACGCCGGGAGACACCTCGGTCTCCACGTCTTCCACCCGCATGGTCAACGCGTGCACGGTCTCCGCCTCCGCCGCCCCCAGCGCCGGGTCGCGGGCGACGAAATCGGCGTCGGGCTCACGCATTAAATCGAGATCGTCTGCCGCGCTGGACGCGCCGCCGGCGGACGCAGAGCCGTGGTCCATCGCTGGGGAGTCGTCGCCGGACTGAGGCTCGGCTCCGACGGCCACGACCGTGAGCACCATGCCCAGGACCTTGTGGCCGGCGATGGAGCACCAGCCCTCGACGTCGGCTCCCACGATGCCGGCGTCGACCTGCCGGCTGGTGCCCGGGGCGACGGAACCGGAGACCACGCCGGTGGCGAGCACGAGGTTGTGCACCATCTCGTCGTCGTTGGTCAGGTTGATCACCAGGGTGTCGCCGACGGGCACCTCGATGGTGTCCGGGCTGAAGCGCGTGTTCTTCATGACGACGTCGACCGTGGTCGTGTGGCCGGTCGACACCCTGTCGACGGATGCCCCGCCGCTGGCGATTCCGGCGGCGGCCGGGTCCATGGCGATCCCCAGGGTCACGGCCAGGAGCAGGACGCCGACGGCCGTGACGGTCGCGCCGGTGCGGCTGGGCTGCGCCGCGGCGACCGGTGGAGCCGGCCGGGCCGGCGGAGCCGTCGCATCCGTCGCCCGGCGCAGCC